>CAZCHU010000001.1:0-59296 GCA_964498215.1 uncultured Mycobacterium sp.
ATGGGTGCAGCTCGATATCGGCAATGACAGCCACGACCACCTGATCACCGCTGAGGAGCGATTCAACGTCGCAATGGCCAAGCAGTAGCGGCGCTGTCCCTGGAGTTAACCCCCGGCTGCTAGTTGTCCACAGGCGGCAGCGATTTCGCGGCCCCGTGTGTCGCGGACCGTGCAGGACACCCCCCGTTCGCGGACGCGCCTGACGAATTCGCGCTCAGCGGGTTTGGGGCTTGCGTCCCATTCGCTGCCCGGCGTCGGGTTGAGTGGGATCACGTTGACATGCGCGAGGGACCCGAGCGCACCATGGAGGCGCTTGCCGAGCAGGTCGGCCCGCCACGGCTGGTCGTTGATGTCGCGAATCAGCGCGTACTCGATCGACACCCGTCGACCGGTCACCTCGGCGTAGTAGCGTGCCGCATCGAGCGTTTCACCGACGTTCCAGCGGTTGTTGACCGGCACCAGGGTGTCGCGCAGTTCGTCGTCGGGGGCGTGTAGTGAGAGCGCCAGCGTCACGTTGAGTCGCTCGTCGGCGAGTTTGCGGATCGCCGGAGCCAGTCCGACGGTCGACACGGTGACCGAACGCGCCGAAATACCGAAGCCGTTCGGCGGTGCCGCAATGATGCGGCGGACCGCCGGCAGCACCCGGTTGTAGTTTGCCAGAGGCTCGCCCATACCCATGAAGACGATGTTGGATAAGCGACCGCTGCGGGCATCGCCGTCCATGTCAAGGCTGCGCAGGTGTGCGCTCGCGCTGCGGACCTGCTCGAGAATCTCGGCCGTCGAGAGGTTGCGCGTGAGGCCGCCTTGGCCGGTTGCGCAGAACGGGCACGCCATGCCACAGCCCGCCTGCGAGGAAATGCACACGGTGTTGCGGTCTGGGTAGCGCATGAGCACCGACTCGAAGGTGGCCTGATCGACTGCGCGCCACAACACTTTTCGAGTCTCGCCGGCATCGCACTCGATCTCTCGCGCCACGTCGAGCAGCCGCGGGAACAACGCGTCGGAAACCTGCTCGCGCACCGCGGCAGGAAGGTCGGTCATCTGGCGTGGATCGGCGATCAACCGGCCGTAATACTGGTTGGCCAGCTGTTTGGCGCGGTATCGCGGGAGGCTCAGCTCGGCGACCGCGGCGGCACGAGATGCCTCATCAAGGTCGGCGAAATGCCGCGGCGGCTTCGCACGCCGCGGCGGATCGAACACCAACGGCAGCGCCGGTCGAGATCCAGACATGAGTCCCGCCAGTATGTCACCCTGGCTGGAGTTCCCAGAGTCGGAGCCCGATCACGCCAGCAGGGACAGCACAATCCAGGTGGTCGCGGCGGACGGCAGCACCGAATCGAGTCGGTCCATCAGGCCACCGTGCCCGGGCAGCAGCGTACCCATGTCCTTGATGCCGAGGTCCCGCTTGACCTGGGATTCGACCAAGTCACCAAGCGTTGCGGTAACGACGAGCATCAGGCCGAGCGGCACCCCCACCCACGCCGGATTGTCGGTCAGGAAGTGCACCGCGAGTACCGCGGTGGTCACGCCGAGAACGAGGGACCCCGACAGCCCCTCCCATGACTTCTTCGGGCTGATCGCCGGCGCCATCGGGTGTTTACCGAACAGCACCCCGGCGGTATAGCCGCCCACATCGGAACCGACGACGATCAGCATCAGGCAGGCCACCCGTCCAGCACCATCATCGGGGTAGATCAGCAACGCACCGAAACTGCCGAACAGCGGCACCCAGGCGGCCACGAACACCGTCGTCGACATGTCACGCAGGTAGTTTTGCGGCGCACTGGACAATCCACCCGATACCAGCCGCCAGATCATGCAGACCAGGACGGTCCCGCCGAACGCACCCAACGCACCTGCCGCACCGAACGGCCAGGTCAACCACACCATCGCCTGACCGCCGACGAGCAACGGCGCCAGCGGTATCGAGAAGCCACCTTCGCGAAGTCGACGTACGACTTCGTGGGTGGCCACCGCCATGGCAATGGCCACCACGGCGACCCACACCCGTGGCGCGAACAGAAGAGTGGCGATAAGCATGCCACCCAGGCCCACGCCCACCGCGATCGCCGCGGGAAGGTTGCGTCCAGCCCGCGACGTCTTCGCCGTCGGCTTGTTTACCGGCTGCCCTGCCGCGGGAGTCGCTTGCTGATCGGCCATATCAGACCTCCAACAGCTCGCCTTCTTTGTGTTTGACCAACTCGTCGATCTGGTGCGTGTACTGGTGGGTGGTCTTTTCGAGGTCCTTCTCCGCGCGGATGACCTCGTCCTCTCCGGCGTCTCCGTCCTTCTTGATGCGGGTCAGCTCCTCCATCGCCTTGCGCCGAATACTGCGCACCGACACCTTGGCGTCCTCCCCCTTGGATTTGGCCTGCTTGACCAGCTCGCGTCGACGCTCCTCGGTCAGCTGAGGGATCGCGATGCGGATGACGTTCCCGTCGTTGGTCGGGTTGACCCCGAGATCGGAATTGCGGATCGCATCCTCGATATTGCGGAGTTGGTTGGCCTCGTAGGGCTTGATCACAACCAGCCGGGCCTCGGCCACATTGATGCTGGACAGCTGGGTGATCGGGGTGGCAGAACCGTAGTAGTCGATGTTGATGCGATGGAACATGGCGGGGTTGGCGCGGCCGGTCCGAATCGACGCCAGGTCATCCTGGGCCACCGCCACGGCCTTCTCCATCTTCTCCTCGGCATCGAAGAGGGTTTCTTCGATCACTTGTGCTCTCCCGTCCCTTTCACTCGTTCTGAGCGCATCTCGTCGCCAGCGCTCGCCGGGACGCCCCCTGTCACGTGGTGACCAGTGTTCCGATCTTCTCACCCGCGACCGCACGCGCGATATTGCCATCGGTGAGCAGATTGAAGACCAGGATCGGCATACCGTTATCCATGCACAAGCTGAAGGCTGTCGCATCGGCGACCTTGAGGCCCCGGTCGATGACCTCGCGGTGACTGATCGCAGTGAGCATCTCGGCGTCGGCATGCACCCGCGGGTCGGCGGTGAACACACCGTCGACCGCTTTCGCCATCAGCACGACGTCCGCGCCGATCTCCAGCGCACGCTGCGCGGCCGTGGTGTCGGTGGAGAAGTACGGTAGCCCCATACCCGCTCCGAAGATGACGACGCGTCCCTTCTCCAGATGCCTTCGGGCCCGCAACGGAAGATAGGGTTCGGCCACCTGGCCCATGGTGATAGCGGTCTGCACCCGGGTCTGGATGCCTTCTTTTTCCAAGAAATCTTGCAGCGCAAGGCTGTTCATCACGGTGCCGAGCATGCCCATGTAATCCGAGCGGGTACGTTCCATCCCCCGATGCTGTAGTTGCTCGCCACGGAAGAAGTTGCCGCCGCCGATGACGACGGCGACCTGGGCGCCACTGCGCACCACCTCGGCGATCTGGCGAGCGACCAATGCGACCACGTCGGGATCGAGGCCAACCTGTCCGCCACCAAACATCTCGCCGCCAAGCTTGAGCAATACGCGGGAGTAGGCCGGTCTGATCAGGGACGACGAGCCGGCGCCGTTTGAACTGGTGGATTCCGCCATCCGACTCCTTCACCGTCCTCGCATGCAGTCGCCGCCCGTGGAGTGTCTCTGAACAGCTGCGCGGCTCTGCTAATCCTGCCTCATCGCAGCCACCGGACCGCCTCGGGGTGCCTGTTGACCCGCCGTCGCTACCCGGCGCTGCCGGATTCAGCCCTGAATCCGCCGCCAGGGTCGGGCTTCCTCGAGCTCGTAGGCCAACTGCAACAGCCGGGCATCCTGTCCGACGGCAGCTGAGAACATCATTCCGACCGGCAGCCCGGAGGCGGAATGGGCCAGCGGCAACGATATGGATGGCTCGCCCGTCGCGTTCTGCAGCGGGGTGAACGCGACCCACTCGACGAGCCGGTCGATGATCTGTTGGTACTCCTCCGTCGGATCGAGGTGACCGATGCGCGGAGTAACGTCGGCCAGCGTCGGCGTCAGCAGGACGTCATAGTTCGTCGCCGTGCGCGCCGTGACTTGGCGTAACCGGGCTAGCCGCGCGATCGCCAAGGGCAGCCGGTGCACGTTGCGCGCCGCGTGCTGCTCGAGGCCCAGCGTGAGATTGTCCAGCTTGTTGCGATCGAAAGTCTCCCCGAAGGTGCGGCGACCACCCCGCACCAGAGCGAAGGCCAGAAACGACCAGTACAGCAGGAAATCCTCCATGAACCGATGCGGCACCGGGTTGTCGATCACGCTGACCCGATGGCCGAGCTCCTCGAGTAGAGCGGAAGTCTCGAACGTCAGCTCGCTCACCTCGCGGCTGGCCTCGCGGGCAACCGAGTGGGTGCATACCGCGATATGCAGGCGCTGCTTACCGGCTCGGGTGACATCGCCGACGGGCGGCAACTTCGGGTTGGCCGACACCCGCTCCATCTCGCGGTAGAACGCGGCGGTGTCGCGGACCGACCGGGTGAGGACACCGTTGTGGACGATGCGCAGCGGCATCAACCGCATGTCCCGGTCGAGCGGAAGCCGCCCCCGGGAGGGTTTCAGGCCGACCAAACCGTTGCAGGAAGCGGGGATTCGAATCGATCCACCACCGTCGTTGGCGTGTGCGATCGGCACAACTCCGGCGGCCACGAACGCACCCGAACCTGACGACGAGGCGCCGGCGGTGTGTTCGGTGTGCCAGGGATTGCGCACCGGCCCGAGCCGCGGATGCTCGGCCGAGGCGCTGAAGCCGAACTCCGAGAGACGAGTCTTACCCAGTGGCACCAGGCCCGTGCTGAGATATGCGCGGGCGAAGTCGCCATCGGTGTCCGCTGGTCGCGGATCCCAAGCATCCGTGCCGCTCATCGTCGGCATTCCGGCGACGGCGACGTTGTCCTTGATGAACGTCGGCACCCCGTCGAAGTAGCCGCCGTACGGTTGACGCAACTCACCGCGGGCCCTGGCACTGTCGAACGCCTCGTAGGCCAGACCGTTGAGGGCGGGGTTGACCGCCTCGGCGCGGTTGATCGCCGCCTCGATGATCTCGCCCGCCGACACCGTGCCGGCCCGCAACGCATTCACTACGCCGACGGCGTCGAGGTCTCCCAGTGCATCCCCGGAAGAATCTTCACCGAAGGCATGGACGCTGTTCATGCGCCTGACGGTACCAGAGCGTACCGCCAGGGCTCCCGCGGTACGCCGAGCGGGTTAAGCCTGTCCGACCTCGAAGCGGACGAACCGCGTCAAGGTCACGCCGGCCTCGTCGAGCTGCGCCTTGACTGACTTCTTGTTGTCCGACACCGAAGGCTGATCGAGCAGCACGACGTCCTTGTAGAAGCCGGTCACCCGACCTTCGATGATCTTGGGCAGCGCCTGCTCCGGCTTGCCCTCGTTACGGGCGGTCTCCTCGGCGATGCGCCGCTCGTTGGCCACAACGTCGTCCGGCACGTCCTCACGGGTGAGGTAGCGGGCCTTCAGCGCAGCGATCTGCAGGGCGACCGCGTGGGCAGCCGCCTTGGCCTGATCCGCGTCGGCACCGGCGACGTACTCGACCAGCACACCCACCGCAGGCGGCAAGTCGGCCGCGCGTTTGTGCAGATAGGTCTCGGTAGCACCGTCGAAGTAGGCGACGCGGCGCAATTCCAGCTTCTCACCGATCTTCGCCGACAGGTCGGCGATGGCCTGCTCGACAGTGCTGTCCCCGACCTTGGCTGCCTTGAGCGCGTCGACATCAGTCGCCTTCGAGGCGGCTGCGGCGGCCACGATCTGGTCGGCGACCGCCTGGAACTCGGCGTTCTTGGCGACGAAATCGGTCTCGGAGTTGAGCTCGATGAGCGCGCCGTCTTTCGCCGCCACCAGACCCTCGGCGGTGGCGCGCTCGGCACGCTTGCCAACGTCCTTGGCACCCTTGATACGCAGCAGTTCGACGGCCTTGTCGAAGTCGCCGCCAGAGTCGACGAGCGCGTTCTTCGAGTCCAGCATTCCGGCGCCGGTCAGCTCCCGGAGCCGCTTGACGTCCGCGGCGGTGTAGTTGGCCATGCTCAGCCTTCCGTGACGGTGACGGTGACGTTGGTGGACTCGTCGGCGACCGGGCCCGGCTCGGTCGGAGCCGCGTCGATGGCCGCGCTGGCCAACAACTCCTGTTCCCACTCGGCCAGCGGCTCGGCGGCGGCAGCGGGCTTGTCGGCAGCACCCGCGCCGCTGCGCGCCTGCAGACCCTCGGCGACCGCCGAAGCCACCACCTTGGTCAACAGCGCCGCCGAGCGGATGGCGTCGTCATTGCCCGGAATCGGGTAGTCGACGAAATCGGGATCGCAATTGGTGTCCAGGATCGCGATGATCGGGATGTTCAGCTTGCGAGCCTCCGCGACAGCGAGGTGCTCCTTGTTGGTGTCGACGACCCAGATGGCCGATGGCACCTTCTGCATGTCCCGGATACCACCCAGGGACCGCTCCAGTTTGTTCTTCTCGCGGGTCAGCATCAGGATTTCCTTCTTGGTGCGACCCTCGAAACCACCGGTCTGCTCCATCGCCTCAAGCTCCTTGAGACGCTGCAGGCGCTTGTGCACGGTGGAGAAGTTGGTGAGCATGCCACCCAGCCAGCGCTGGTTCACATACGGCATGCCGACGCGGGTGGCCTCCTCGGCGATGGACTCCTGCGCCTGTTTCTTGGTGCCGACGAACATGATGGACCCGCCGTGCGCAACGGTCTCCTTGACGAACTCGTACGCCTTGTCGATGTAGGTCAGCGTCTGCTGCAGGTCGATGATGTAGATGCCGTTGCGGTCGGTGAAGATGAACCGCTTCATCTTGGGATTCCAGCGCCGGGTCTGATGCCCAAAGTGGGCGCCGCTGTCCAGCAGCTGCTTCATGGTTACAACAGCCATAGTGATGTAGCTCGGCCTTCTCTTGTTCGGTTGGTCGCGCAGCGTCGGGTGACGCCGAGCCCTGGTGCCTGCTGGTTGCCGGACTCGTTCCGAGAGGCTCGGGCACGAGACCGCCGACATCCGGGCGTGACCACCAGTGGGTGGCCCTGTGCAGACACGCGAAGTCAGCCCGCAGTTGCGAGCTGCGGAAGAGAGTTTACACGCTGAGGAGGCAGCCTTTCACCATCGCGACCGCCATCCACAGGCCAGCCGATTCAGCCTGGCGGATGGACGCCTTCGTCCGCTGAACTGGCGTTATGCGAATCCTCGCGGCAATCACGACCGTAACGGTGCTGTGCGCGGTCCCAGCCTCGGCATCGGTCGGACGCCTCGATTGGCCGTTGCGACCTCGTCCACAGGTCATCGGTGCATTCGACGCTCCCTCCCCCAACTGGAAGCGGGGCCACCGCGGCGTCGACCTGGCCGCGACCGCCGGGCAGCCGGTCCATGCCGCGGGTCCGGGCACTGTGGTGTTCGCGGGTGAGCTCGCGGGCCGCTCGCTGGTGTCGATCGCCCATCCGGGCGGTCTGCGCACCAGCTATGAGCCGGTCCAACCCGTGGTACGGCAAGGTCAGACGGTGCAGCGCGGCACCGTCATCGGCGACCTGGCGGCAGGCCACCCCGGCTGCGCGGCCCCCGCCTGCCTGCACTGGGGTGCAATGTGGGGTCCAGCCGCGCGGGCCGACTACGTCAACCCGCTGGGTCTGCTGGCAAGCACCCCGATGCGGCTCAAGCCGCTGCGCTGATTCGCAGCGCAAAGTTCGAGCACTTGCCCGCCCTAGTGCCTTGGTGGTCAGCGAGGCGCGCGAACTATGCCCGCGGATGGGCCTGATCGTGCACGGCGCGAAGCCGGGCCACCGACACGTGGGTGTAGAGCTGCGTGGTCGCCAAGCTGGAATGCCCGAGCAATTCCTGCACGACCCGCAGGTCAGCACCGCCCTCGAGCAGGTGGGTCGCGGCGCTGTGCCGCAGGCCGTGCGGGCCGATGTCGGGCGCCCCGCTAACGGCCGCCATCGTTTGGTGCACGACCGTGCGGGCCTGCCGCGGCCCCAGCCGCCCACCGCGGGCACCAAGCAGTAGGGCGGCGCCTGAGGCCGCAGTGGCCAGATGCGGCCGCCCGTCGGAGAGCCATGCCGTCAGCGCGGCATGGGCGGGTTCTCCAAAGGGGACTGTGCGCTGCTTGTTGCCCTTGCCCAGCACGCGTAGCAGCTTGCGGGAGGTATCGACGTCATCGATGTCCAGTCCGCACAATTCACTTACCCGGATACCGGTGGCGTAGAGCATCTCGACGATCAATCGGTCTCGCAACGCGATCGGATCCCCCTGTTGGGCACCGGATTTCGCAGCATCCATCGCGTCGCCCGCTTGGTCTTGGCGCAGCACCGCAGGAAGGGTGCGGCGCGCCTTGGGCACCTGAAGACGGGTCGCCGGATCCTCGGATATCAACCCTTGCCGCACCGCCCACGCGGTGAACGTCTTGACCGCGGAGGTGCGACGGGCCAAGGTGGCGCGGGCGGTTCCGGTGGAAGCCTGGGCGGCCAGCCAGGAGCGCAGCACCGGCAGCGTCAAACTCCCCAACCCGGAGCCGGGGGCACGCTGAGCCAGGAAGTCCAACAGCGAACGCAGGTCGCCGAGATAGGCGCGACGAGTGTGCTCCGAACGGCCGCGCTGCAGTGCCAGGTACTCGTCGAACTCCTCGAGGATGGCGTCCACCGCTATACCGTGGCAGACCACAGCGGCCCGGTTCAGGTGACGCGCCGCAGCGTGTCCGGTGTCAGGTCCGCCAACGTGGGATAGCCGTCGACCGCCATGATGAGGTCTGTCTCGGCCAGCAGCGACCGCAGCACGTGCACGATGCCGTCCTCACCGCCGATTGCCAGCCCATAGGTGTACGGCCTGCCAATGCCCACCGCGGTGGCGCCCAAGGCCAGCGCCTTGACGATGTCGGCGCCGCTACGGATACCCGAATCGAAGAGCACGGGCATGCCGTCGGCCGCCTCGACCACACCGGGCAGGCAGTCGATCGCGGGCAACCCGCCGTTGGCTTGGCGACCACCGTGGGTCGAGCAGTAGATGCCGTCGACGCCGCCGTCACGCGCGCGCCGCACGTCGTCGGGGTGGCAGATTCCCTTGAGTACCAGCGGAAGATCGGTCAACGACCGCAGCCATGGCAGGTCCTCCCAGGTCAGCGGGTTCCCGAATAGCTGCACCCACTGCAGCACGGCGGCCTGCTTGTTCTCCTCCGGAGGCTGGGACAGCAAAGCACGAAAGACCGGGTCGCTGGTGTAGTTCGCCAGGCAGTGCCCACGCAATTGCGGAAAGTTGGACGTCGCGAGATCCCGGGGACGCCAGCCCGGGATCCAGGTGTCCAAGGTCACGATGATCGCCTTGTACCCGGCGGTCTCGGCACGGCTGACCAGACTGGCAGCCAGGTCACGGTCGGTTGGCGTGTAGAGCTGAAAAAACCCTGGGGTGTCACCGAACTCGGCCGCGATGTCCTCAAGTGGGTCTTCGGTGAGCGTGGATACCGCCATCGGAACCCCGGTGCGGGCGGCTGCGCGGGCAGCGGCCACGTCGCCATGGCCGTTCTGTGCACAGATGCCGATGACGCCGACCGGCGCCATGAAAAGCGGCGACGGTAACGACATCCCGAACAGATCGACGGTCAGGTCCCGCTCCCTGGCACCGACCAGCATCCGGGGCATGAGTCCCCAGCGGTCGAAGGCAGTCCGGTTGAGTCGCTGGGTGTTCTCGTCACCGGCACCGCCCGCGACATACGACCAGATCGAGGACGGCATGGCGACCTCGGCTTTGGCCTCCCATCCGGCGTAATCCATCGGAAGCGACGGGAGCACGCCCGAAAGGCCCTGTAGGTAGATTTCGAGCTGGTAGTTACCGAAGGTCATGGCTTAAGGGTGCCATTGGCACCGGGCCCGACACTGCTATTTCGCCTCGGACTGGGCCAACTCGCGTTTCCACTGCCGGAACGTCTCCTCGGTGCGGCCCCGGCGCCAGTATCCGGAGATCGATCCGGCCCACTCGACGGCGACACCACGCTCCTTGCGGATATAGGGCCGCAGATTGTGCATGACGGCTTGGGCCTCACCGTGGATGAACACCTGGACCTGCCCCGGCAACCAGACCGCTTCTTTGACCGCGGCGATCAGCGGTGCGCGATCACCGGCGCGGTCGTCTCCGACGAGGTCCGCGCGTCCGCCACGATGAATCCACGCCACCTCGACTCCGGCCGGTGCGGACAGCTCTATTTCGTCCTCGGGTCCGGCCACCTCGACAAAGACCTTGCCGATCGCGTTGTCGGGCAAGGCTTCCAGCGCGGCGCCGATCGCGGGGAGGGCGGCCTCGTCGCCGGCCAGCAGGTGCCAATCGGCGGCAGGATTAGGCGCATACGCGCCGTTAGGACCCATGACGAACATCCGCTTGCCCGGCGCGACCGAGGCCACCCACGCACTTGCGACGCCCTGGTCGCCGTGCACGACGAAGTCGATGGTGATCTCGCGCCGCTGGGCATCGGCACGGCGCACCGTGAAAGTACGCACGGTGTGGTCCACCACCTGGAAGCTGTCCAGCGTCAACGGCTGTTCCAGAGACCCCACATCGACGGTGTCATCCACGAATATCAGCTTCACGTAGGCGTCTGTGCTGCCGATCGGGGTGAACGTGTCGAAACCCGTCCCGTCTCCCGCCCCGCCGAGCACAACCCGGACCATATGTGGCGTCAGCTGGTCGGCGCGCACCACCTCGAACGTATGCACGGGACGTCCCGCCACTTCAAACCATCCTTCGTCGCGCGGATACCCTCTCGACTATACGAGCGGGGTCAGCGCCGCGCGGTCTGGTGTTTCGTCAGTTTCCAGCAGCCCTGCACCTGGGTCACCAGCCCACGCACATCGAGCATGGCCAGGGGCCCGACCACGTCGCTCACCGGCAGCCCGGCTACCACCGCGATCTCATCGAGGGTGCGCGTTCCGCGTCCCGGCAGCGCTTCGTACACCGCGAGCTCCGCATCGGTCAGGCCGTCCAACTCCGAAGCCGGCCGGGCCACGTCTGGGGCAAGTTCGCCGATATGGCCGACCAACTCGACGACGTCGGCCGCGCGGGTGACGAGCCTGGCGCCGGCGTCGATCAGCACATGGCATCCCACCGACGATGAGGAGGTGATCGGACCGGGCACCGCGCACACCTGACGCCCCAGTGCGTGAGCCCACGCCGCGGTGTTCGCCGCGCCGCTGCGCGCACCGGCTTCGACGACGACCGTCGCTCCACCCAGCGCGGCGACCAAACGGTTCCGGGTCAGGAACTGCCGACGAGTCGGCCGTGTGCCGGGCGGGTACTCGCTAACGACCAGGCCGTGGCGCGCCACCCGATGCAGCAGTGCCGAATGTCCCGAGGGATAGGGAACATCGATCCCGGCGGCCATGACCGCGACGGTCTCCCCGTCAGATGCCAGCGCAGCGCGGTGCGCGGCTCCGTCGATGCCATACGCCGCCCCAGACACCACGGTCACATGTCGCTCGACAAGACCTGCGGCCAAATCAGCAGCCACGTATTCGCCATACGCGGTAGCCGCGCGGGTCCCAACGATCGAGGCCGCCCGCTCGGCGACATCAGAGAGCCGCGCCGGGCCGACAACCCACAGCGCGAGCGGCGGATAAGCCTGCGGCCGCTGCTTGTTGTCCACGCCGTGGAACGAAGCGAAAGCCAGGTGCGGCCATTCGTCATCCTCGGCGGTCACCAAACGGCCCCCGAGCCGAGCTAGGTTCTCGAGATCCTTGTCAGCTCCATCGATATGGAAGCGAGCTTTGGTGGCGTGAGCCAACCGGGCATCGTCGAGTGCGCGGCTCCTGATCCGGTCAGCGGCCTCCACTGGCCCAACGGAGGCGACCAGGTCGGCCAGTCGCGGGTTCGGCGGTTCTGCCACCCGCGACAGGTAGGCAAACGCGCGGCGAGTCGCGTGGTCCATCACTGCTCCCCTCCCTGCCGGAAAGACAGCGCGGTCATGATGTCGCTCTTGGTCGGAGAGATCCGCCCGCCCAGGTCGCACAGGGTCCACGCGACACGCAGTGTCCGATCGATCCCTCGCATGGTCAGCCGACCGTGATCCAGCGCGGTCCGCAACGGTTGGATCGCCTCCGTCCCGGGCCGGAACTCGTGGCGCAGGAGCGATCCGCTGACCTCAGCGTTGGTCGTACTACCGTGCGGGCGCCAGCGTTTCTCGGATGCGCGCCGTGCCGCCCAGACGCGTTGACGCACAACCTGGGTGCTCTCCCCCTCGTCTGCAGCGAAGGATCCACCGCGGGAGGCGTGCATTTCGACGCGGAGATCCACTCTGTCCAGGAGCGGCCCGGATAGCCTGGTGCGGTAGCGCCGCTTCTCTGGTGCTGCACACATGCAGTCCCGCGGGTCCGGCGGCGCGCACGGGCACAGATTGGCGGCCAGAACCAGCTGGAACCGAGACGGGTACCGCGCAACGCCCTCCCGTCTGGCAAGCCGAATCTCGCCGTCTTCCAATGGTGTTCGTAGCGCTTCAAGAGCGCTGGTGTTGATCTCAGCGAACTCGTCGAGGAACAGGACTCCCCGATGAGCGCGGCTGACCGCCCCCGGCCGAGCCATTCCCGAGCCGCCACCGACGAGTGCTGCCACGCTGGACGTGTGGTGCGGCGCAACGAACGGTGGGCGGGTGATCAGTGGCGACTTCCCGGTGAGCAATCCCGCCACCGAGTGGATCGCCGTGACCTCCAACGACTCCTCGTCCGAGAGCGACGGCAGCAGCCCTGGGAGCCGTTGCGCCAGCATTGTTTTGCCGACCCCGGGCGGTCCGGTCATCATCAGGTTGTGGCCTCCCGCTGCGGCCACCTCAACCGCATAGCGTGCGTGCGGCTGTCCGAGCACATCGGACAAGTCCGCCGCGATCTCGGGAGCATCGGCCGGATTATCGATTCGCGGAAGCAGGTCGGCTTTTCCAACGAGCCAGGCCTGCAGCTGCCCCAGCGTGCGCGCACCCCAGACCTCGACCCCCCCGACCAAGCTGGCCTCGGCCAGGTTGTCGCTCGGCACCACCACTGCCGGCCACCCCTGTTTCTGCGCGGCCAGCACAGCCGGCAACACGCCCTTGACCGGCCGCACCCTGCCGTCGAGTGCGAGCTCACCGAGCAGTACCGTCTTCTCCAGCCGCGGCCAGGACTTCTTGTCCTGCGCCGACAACACCGCCGCCGCCAGGGCGATGTCGTACACCGACCCCATCTTGGGCAAGGTCGCCGGCGACAGCGCCAGGGTCAGGCGAGCCATCGGCCAGGAGAATCCGCAATTGGTGATGGCCGCCCGAACGCGGTTACGTGATTCCTGAAGTGCGGCATCGGCCAGCCCCACCAGATGCACACCCGGGAGTCCGGCGGTGATATCGGCCTCGATCTCGACGATTTCGCCGTCCACACCGCGCACAGCCACGGAAAACGCCCTGCCCAGAGCCATCACCCCACCCCCTGGATGTGGGTGATCTCTGGGATCCGCCGACGACCCATCCTGATCGCGATGACGTCAATGCGCACCGATGCCCAGCGGCCGTGTTGCTGGGCCAGCCACAGCCCGGCAAGCCGACGCAGCCGACGCACTTTGGCGGATGTCACCGCCTGCTCCGCACCACCGTATTGCTCGCCCGTGCGCGTCTTCACTTCGACGAATACCACCGCGCGGGCAGCATCGTCGGCAGCGATCACATCCAATTCCCCATAGCGGCAACGCCAGTTACGGGCGACCATCCGCAGTCCGAGCTGACTCAGATAGTCGACGGCGAGTTGCTCACCCTTCGCACCGATCGCAGCGCGGCTTTCTGTTCTCCTCATGCCGCTCACCCTGCTGCGCCCCGGGGACAAAAACACCGCGCGAGGTGCGTCTATCCCCAACCGGGGATTGATCCCCAGGACCCGTTAACGCGGAAAGACTACGGGTGTCGGCATGACGCTGCGTTCAGCGTCGAACTCGCCTGGCACATCACGAACGCCGTAGCGGATGATGGGAAGGAGCGAGGGAGCCAGCCAATGCACATCGATTTCACCCCGGACCGTGATCTTTATCCGTTTACGTCTCGATGGTTCGACAGCTCGCGGGGCCGGGTTCACTACATCGATGAAGGCACTGGTCCACCGATCTTGCTCTGCCACGGCAACCCGACCTGGAGCTTCCTCTACCGCTACGTCATCGCCGGACTGCGGGATCGGTTCCGGTGTATCGCCCCCGACTATCTCGGCTTCGGGCTGTCCGATCACCCAACCGACTACGGCTACACCGCCGAAGAACACGCCGGCGTGGTCGGCGAACTCGTCGACTCACTTGGGCTGGATGGATACGTGTCGATGGGGCAGGACTGGGGTGGCCCGGTCAGCCTGGCCGTCAACACCGAGCGGTCGGAGCGGGTCCGCGGGATCGTGCTGGGCAACACCTGGTTCTGGCCGGCTGACACCCTACGGCTGAAGGCGTTCAGCAAGGCGATGTCCAGCCGCCCCATGCAGAACGCAATCCTGAAAAGGAATTTCTTCGTCGAGCGCCTCATCCCGATGGGTACCACCCGCGCATTGACCCCGCTGGAGATGACGCACTACCGAGCGGTCCAGCCGTCGCCTGAGGCACGCCAAGGCGTCGCTGAGTTGCCGAAGCAGATCCTGGGGGCCCACGCCCTGCTCCAGCGCTTGGCCCGGGACGTGCCTGCGACCCTGGGCGCCAAGCCCGCATTGTTGGTCTGGGGCATGAAGGACTTCGCCTTCAAACCCGCGCCGACACTTCCACGCATCCAGGCCACCTTCCGGAACAACGTCCTGGTCGAACTGCCCGACGCCAACCACTACATCCAAGAAGACGCACCGGAACAGATCGCCGCAGCGATCATCGACCGCTTCGGCTGATCGCGCCCGACCCATGTCACTGGCAGATTCAGGCTTTCATTCCCCGTGGCCGCTGCTGAACAGGCGTGACCGCCAGCTCCGTCGTTCCGAGTCCTCCGAACCTGCCATCATCTCCTGCGCGCGGTCGGGGAATTCGCGCTCAATCGCGGCCACGACGGCCCGCACGCTGGGGTTGACGAGCGCACAGTTGCCGACGAACACCGTGGGAACGGTTTCGTTACCTCCGGCGACCGCCCGCACCCGCTCCGCGGCGCGCGGGTCCTCCCAGATGTCAACCTCGGTCGTGATGACACCGTGTCGACGCAACCCCCTACGCAGCTTGGTGCAGAAGGGGCATCCCGGGCGCCACAGCACCTCAACACCGTCGACATAGCCGTCAGCAGAGCTCATGCTGCACACCCTTTCGCCGATGCCCGCATCGGGGCTAAACGTTGCCATACCGGGGCGCACGGCGGGACGGCTTCCCCCTTCCCGGCACGCGAAGTCCCCCGGCGCTGCAGGTATCGTCATTTGGTAAGCCTTAACTCACCGGCCCGGCACCCGACGCGGAAAGGATCTCCTGGATGCTGGTCGATCACCTCCGCCGACAAGGCGACCGCGAGGCAGTGTTCTCCGAGTCGGAGCAACTCAGTTACCTCGAACTCGCCGATCGGGTCGACGCCGCCGCGGATCTGCTGGGCGGGCCGCGCCGCCTGGTCCTGCTGGAAACCCGCAATGACACCGACACGGTGGTCCACTATCTGGGGGCTTTGGCAAGCGGCCATGTAGTCCTGCCCGTACCCCCAGGCCGCAACCAGCACACAGTGATCAGCACCTACCGACCCGACGTCGTCATCGACGCCGCCGGCGTGCACGTCCATTCCGGCGGCGCCCATCGTCTGCACGCCGATCTTGCCCTGCTGATGTCTACCTCAGGAAGTACCGGATCCCCGAAGTTGGTCAGGCTCTCCCGGACGAATCTCATCGCAAACGCCACAGCAATTGCCGAATATCTCGGCATCCGCAGAACCGACAGAGCGGCAACCACTTTGCCGATGTCCTACTGCTATGGACTCTCGGTAGTGCACAGCCACCTACTGGCCGGCGCATCGGTCATCCTGACCGAACACTCGGTGGCTGATGCTGAGTTCTGGGATCTGTTCAGCCGTTACCACGGCACCACGTTCGCTGGAGTTCCGTACACTTTCGAACTGCTCGAGCAGGTCGGCTTCGGATCGATGAATCTCCCCCACTTGCGATACCTGACGCAAGCCGGCGGTCGGATGCCCGCCGAGCGAGTGCGCAGATTCGCCACACTCGCCGATCAGCAGGGTTGGCAACTCTTCGTGATGTACGGGGCAACCGAGGCAACGGCCCGAATGGCTTATCTACCGCCGGATCTGGCCCGTACCCGCGCCAATGCTATCGGCCGCCCCATTCCCGGTGGATCATTTTCCATCGAAGCCGTCGACGGATGGCACGCGGGCACCGGGGAGTTGGTGTTCCGCGGGCCCAACGTCATGATGGGCTACGCGCGCGGGCCGCAGGACCTCATGCTCGGCGCCTCCCTGGATGAGTTGCGCACCGGTGACATCGCCCGCCGGGGCAGCGATGGATTGTACGAGATCATCGGGCGCAGAAGCCGTTTCGTCAAGATGTACGGGCTTCGCATCGACCTGCAACAGGTCGAGACTACCCTGCGCGAGCGGGGCGTGCACGCCCTGTGCACCACGCACGACGACCACCTCGCGGTGGCGGCGACCGAGTGTGACCGACGGGACCTGCAGCGTCTGACCGCTGACGCGGCGGGCGTCCCGACTGCAGCCGTCGCAGCGGCGTGTGTCCAGCAGCTACCGATGCTTGAGTCTGGAAAACCTGACTACCCCGCGGTGCGGGCGCTGACCCTCGAACGCGACCCCGTCGGCTCCGACACCGATGACGCAGATCTGCGCGCCTTGTTCGCCGACGTGCTTCATCTGAACCCCGCCGACATCGACCCGGATGCCAGCTTCGTCGACCTGGGCGGCAATTCGCTGTCCTACGTGACGATGTCGGTTCGGCTCGAACGTGCGCTCGGGCAACTTCCGACGCAATGGCAGCGGATGTCTGTGCGCGAGCTCGGCTCGCTGCCCAAGCCACCACGACGGAGGTGGACGTCGTGGGGCACCACGCTGGAGACCAGCGTCGCGTTGCGGGCGGCGGCAATCGTATTCATCGTGGGTTCTCACGCCGAACTGTTCACGCTGTGGGGCGGTGCGCACATTCTGCTCGGAGTCGCCGGCTTCAACTTCGGCCGGTTCTGCCTAACCCCCCTACCGCGCCAGGTAAGGGTCCGCCACCTTCGCGCCACCGTCACCTGGATCGCGGTCCCCGCAGTTCTGTGGGTCGCGATCGCACTCGTGTTGACCGACGACTACCATCCGACGAACCTGTTGCTGGCCAACAAGTTTCTCGGACCCCACGACAGCATGACCGCTGGACGGCTGTGGTTCCTCGAAGTACTGGTATGGACGCTGATCGCGCTGGCCGCACTGTTCTGGCTGCCCGCCATGGACCGTCTGGAACGTCGCTATCCGTTCGCCGTCGCGGCCACCTTCCTCGCATTCGGCATAGCCTTGCGATTCGACCTGCTGGGCCTGAACCTAGGGGCCGACGCGTGGTTCACGATGTTGACGTTCTGGTTCTTCGCGGCGGGTTGGGCCGCAGCGAAAGCCACGACGACCCGGCAGCGCGCGATGGTGACCATAGTTCTGATCGTGGGTCTGCACGGCTACTTCGGTAGCGACCTGCGCGAGGCGCTCGTTCTGAGTGGCCTCGCACTGTTGGTGTGGCTACCCGCGGTGCGGTGCCCGTCGGTGATCGCGATCGGCGCAGGCGTCGTTGCGGAGGCCTCGCTCTACACCTACCTCACGCATTACCAGGTGTATCCGTTGTTCGGCGATCACCGGATCGTCGGTGTGATCGCGTCGATCGCCGCCGGCATCGCGGTCACCGCCGCGGTGGCGCTGCTCCGCAACCGGCTTCGTGAACGCAGATTCACTCAGCCGGCGTCGGCGCTGGCTCCCGCACTGCGATGAGCCCCTCCTGGACCAGGGTCGCTGTAATGACGCCGTCATCGCGGATGAGGCTCGCGGTGACCAGTCCGCGGCCGCGCGCGGCGGCAGGTGAGCGACATTCGAGAAGATTCCACCGATCGGCATGCACCGCGCGGTGAAACCACACCGAGGAATCCGTGGTTCCGCTGCGGTGACTTCTCGATCGCATCGAGTGCCCGTGCACTTGCAGAGCGGGATCGATCAGGTAGACGTCGGTGACGTAGACGGCGATCAGCGTGTGCAGCAGCGGATCGTCAGGCAACTCCACCGTCGTTCGCCACCACATCCGGCGTACAAACTGCCCATCCGAGGTGTCGTCAATGACCCTGATGTCGAGTTCGTCCAGCGGAAGCGAGGGTGCTGGACCGGCGGGGCCGCTGCGAGCCAGGGTCTCCGGATCATCGGGAAGCGAGTTCTTCTGCCCGTGTTCGTGGCCCGGCAGTGCGGCGGCGAAAGATGCGGTGGCCGTGGCTAACAGGCGTTCACCCTGCCGGGCGTCGATCCGCCGGGATGCTGCCGTGCGGCCATCGAACACCCGCTCGACGCAATAGTCGATGGGCTCTCCCGCGTCGCCGCCGCGCAAGAACTGCAGGTGCATGTTGGTCGGCGCTTTGGCGGCCTCCACTGTCGCGGAGGCGGCGGCCAGGGCCTGGGCCGCAACCTGGCCGCCGTAGGCACGCTTGCCCGCGGGACCACTGCCGCGTCCGCGCCAGGTAGCCGACGGCCGGGCGGCCAGATCCAGCAGATCCAACAGCGTGCTCATGTCACGACACCAGACTGGATCAGCCCCTCGACTTCTTCAGCGGGCAACGACAACCACTCGCTCAACACCGCTGCGGTGTCATCGCCGAGTGCGGGGGCCGCAACCGCCACCGGATACACGCCGCCGATCGACACCGGTAGGCCCGCCGCAAAGTAGCGCCCCACTCTGGGTTGATCGAGCTCGGTGAACATCGGATTATCGGTGACCTTCGGTCCCGCCGCCACCTCGGCGAAGGTCCGGTAACGCTCCCACAACACGGACGTCCCGGACAGCGCAGCAGCGATCTCGGCACCGGTATGTGCGGAAAACCATTCACTGAACAGTGCATTGATCGCCCCGCGATGCCGGTACCGCTGCCCCTCGTCGGAGAAGTCGACGTTCAGCGATTCAGCCAGCGCGGCAACGGATTCCGAGGTTTCGGTCAGTTCGGTCAGATCATCGAAGTGACGTCTGGTCAGCGCGACGATCATGAACACGACACCGTCGCTGCTGGTGAAGTCCTGCCCGTAGGTGCCATAGACGGCGTTGCCGATGCGTTGCCGCGAGCTGCCGTTGACCATCGCCTCGGTGAGCAGGCTGAGATTGCCTGCGGTTGCCAGCGCCACGTTCTCCAGCGGGATGCTGATCCGCTGACCGGCGCCGGTGGCGTCGCGGTGCCGCAGCGCGGTGACCACCGACAGGGCGACATAAAGCCCGCAGGTGACGTCCCACGCGGGCAGCACGTGGTTCACCGGCTCCGTCGACCCGACCGGCCCGGTGACCAGCGGGAAACCTGTCCCGGCGTTGACGGTGTAGTCGACACCGGTGCCGCCGTCCACGCGCCCGGACACCTCCACGTGGATCAGATCAGGCCGAATCCCGGTCAGTGCTTCATAGGAATGCCATTGTCGGCCGGTGACATTGGTGATGAACACCCCGCTGTCGGCGACCAGCTGCGCAACCAGCTCCCGGCCCCGATCAGAGCGCATGTCCACCGCCAACGATCGCTTCCCTTTGTTGAGCCCGGCCCAGTAGATGCTCTCGCCACGGTCGGTGACCGGCCAGCGGCGGTAGTCGGCGGCGCCACCGACCGGATCCACCCGGACCACCTCGGCGCCGAGCTGAGCCAGCGTCATGCCCGCCAGCGGAACCGCGACGAAGCTGGACATCTCCACGACCCGCACTCCGGCCAGCGGCCGTGCCGGGTCTGCGGCTGGATCGGTCATCCGCTCAAGCTAGCAAGCGCGCTACAGTGAATTTGTCTGACCGACGGTCCAGGAGGTTCTAGTGGGTAGCGTCGCGGCTGCTCAACCGTCAGGAGATGGCCCCGGAAGTCGGCGCCCAACAGGGCGTCGCCGCGGTGACAGCGGAGCGCGCCAGGCCATCATGGACGCCGCTACCGCACAGTTCGCCAAGCATGGTTTTCAGGCCGCGACGATCCGCGGAATCGCCGCCGCAGCCGGAGTGGATACGGCGTTGATCCGTCATTACTACGGCAGTAAGGACGACTTGTTCGCGGCCACCCTGCGGTTTGCCCCGGAGACTTTGTCCCGCGTCATTGCCGCGGCGAGCGGCGACCAGGATCATCTCGGGCAGCGGGTGGTCGCCGCCTATGTCGATCTCTGGGAGGACCCGACCACCGCCGCGCCGCTGCACGCCGCTGTGCGCACCGCGGTGAGCTCGACAGGCGGCGCGGCGCTGATGCAGGAGTTCGTTCAGACTCAGATGCTCCCGATTTTCAGACCCGTGCTCGACGAAAGCGCGGCCCTGCGCGTCGCACTGGCAAGCTCACACATGTTGGGAACGGCGATAAGTCGCTACGTGCTGCGCATCGAACCGCTGGCCAGCCTCGACCGCGATGAACTGATCGCCACGCTAGCCCCGGCAATCCAGCGCTACCTGACGGAAGACCTTTCATAGGATGTCGCGGGCCCGGAAGCCGACGAAGCCGACTGCGACGAAGGCAACGGTCGCCACACTGATCCAGGCCAGACCGCTCCAATCCGGGCTGGCCGCGGTGACATTGGGGATATGCCACAGCGGGCTGATGGCCAGAATCCATGTCCACAGCCGAAACAGCGGGCCCAACAGTGTCAAAGCGAAGGCCAGCACGATGCCGAGCCAGCCAACGGCCCGCGCCACCGGCCAAGCCCCGACGGCAGCCAGGGCCAGCGCCACCAAGGTCCAGACAGCGGGAATCGTGACCAGGGCCTGCCGCATGACGTCGTTGGCGGAGACGGTGGTTTCCACCCGGGCGGCCACGATCCCGATGATCGCGCCCGACACCACCATCGCGGCCGCTGACGCGGCGAAGGCCAACAGCGCGTTGCTGGCCAGATAGGTGCGGCGGCGCAGCGCAGAGGCCAGCAGTGGGTCGACGCGGTCCTGAGATTCCTCGGTGTAGATCCGCAGTACGATCTGCACGCCGAAGACGGCGGCGATGATTCCCACCAAACGCAGAATGGTGACGAGGAACTCGAAGGTCAGGCCCTCGGCGGTGGCGCCGCCAGCGGCCATCATGTTGCCCATCGCAGGGTTATCTGCCAGCACATCGCCGACCGAGGTAGCCAGGTTGCCAAACACCCCTCCGACCGCAGCGAACCCCAGAAGCCACGCGATCAGCGAGCCGCGGTTGAGTTGCACCGCCAGCCCCCAGACGCTCGCCGCCCACCCGCCGCGCGGTGGACCTGGCCGTGGAGCGATGAGGCCCATCGCGAAGTCGCGCCGACCCTGTAGCACGAACGCCAGGACTGCCACGACCAGGGCAACCAGGACCGCCAACAGCAGTGGCCACCAGTTGTTACCCGCCGCCGGACGGACTTGCTGCATCCAGCCCAGCGGAGTCAGCCAATCCGTCCACTGCGCGGCCCGGCTTGCGTCGAAATAGCCCCGCAGCACAAAGAATACGGCCAGGATCGAGATGGCGATCGCACTGGCCGCCCGGGCATCGGAGCCGAGTTGTGCTGCGACCGCGGCGATCGATGCCGACATCAAACCCACGGCCGTGAAGGTCGCGGCCAAGGTGATCGAGTTCGCGATTCCGCCGCCACAGGCAATGGTGAAGATCGACGCCACGACCCCCAGCACTGCCGAGGCGACAAACGCCATCAGGATCGCGACCGCCAGCCTTGCCTCGCGGCCGAGAACGCCGGAAGCCAACAACTCTGCCTGCCCGGAATCCTCGTCGGCGCGGCTGTTACGCACCACGATCAGAATCGCCATCAACCCGGCGAAGAAGGCGCCCAAGGCGCCAGCCCGCCAGGCATTGAACCCGTCGGCCTGCGTGAGGTCCTGGGCGCGGCCAAAAATGAGGCTCAGAGCGGGGTTGGCTCCGACGCCCGCAGCCAGTTCGGCGCGGCTGTGCGCGTCCGGAAACACCCACGCGTAGGCCAGAACCGATGATGCGGACAATGCGCTTATCCCCGCCACCCATGGGGCGATCTTGCGAGCGTCCTGGTGCAAAGCCACCTTCAGCAGTGGCACCGTGCCCACGAACCCGTTGTTCATCGCGACGTGCTCGCCCGGTCAGAGCCCGAGGCCTGAAAATTCACCAGGAACAGATCCTCCAACGACGGCGGAGTCACCGTCATGGCCGCGATGTCATACCTGCTCAGCACCCGCATCGCCGCACTGAGCGCCGCGGGTTCAATCGAACCGTGTACCCGGTTTCCGTCCAGCTGCAGTCCGGGGATCATCGACAGGTCGGTTGCAGTCACCGGGGGGTCGGCGAGCACAGCGTTGATGGTCGCGCGGGCGTGGCCACGCAACTGATCCAACGTGCCGGTCTGGACGACTTGACCGTCACGGATGATGCTGACCCGATCGGCCAGTGCCTCGACCTCGGTCAAGATATGGCTGGAAAGCAACACAGTACGCCCGCGGGCCTTCTCTGCGGCAATCTCGTCCTGAAACACCGCCTCCATCAAGGGATCCAGGCCGGAGGTGGGCTCGTCAAGGATGAGCAGCTCTACATCCGAGGCCAACGCGGCGACAATGGCCACTTTCTGCCTGTTGCCCTTGGAATACTGACGCCCACGCTTGGTGGGGTCTAGCTCGAACCGAGCCAGTAGTTGCGTGCGTCGTCTGTCGTCAAGACCCCCACGTAGCTGGCCCAAGAGGTCGATCGCCTGTCCCCCGGTGAGCCCGGGCCACAAGCTGACATCACCGGGGACGTAAGCAAGGCGCCGATGCAGCGCGACGACGTCGCGCCAGGGATCACCACCGAGAAGCTCTACTGTTCCCCCATCTGCCTTCAACAGACCCAGCAGAACCCGGATGGTCGTCGACTTCCCCGCACCGTTCGGGCCAAGAAATCCGTGTACCTCGCCACGCCGGACGGTCAGATCCAGGCCATCGAGTGCGCGGAAGGACCCGTAGCACTTCACCAGCCCTTGCACCCGGATCACGTCGGACCCGTCGACACCGGCAGTGCCCTGATATGGGGTATTCACGCAGCGACAGTAAAACTCCACAACCGTGGAAGTCAACGTCTACCGGGCAAGATGACCTATCGGGTCAGTATCACGGGCCCTACTCCGGTAGCCGCAGTTCGGGCTTTTCCACCTCTTCGATGTTGACATCCTTGAAAGTGATCACCCGAACCTGCTTGACGAAGCGGGCGGGCCGGTACATGTCCCACACCCAGGCGTCAGTGAGTCTCAATTCGAAATAGACCTCGCCGTCGGCATTGCGCGGCGCCATCTCCACACTATTGGCCAGGTAGAAACGCCGCTCCGTTTCCACGACGTAGCTGAACTGCCCGACGATGTCCTTGTACTCGCGGTAGAGCGAGAGCTCCATCTCGGTTTCGTACTTTTCGAGATCCTCGGCACTCATCAGCTCAGCTGTCCTTCACGTCGGTTGGAGTCCATCGGGCCCGATAGCCCAATCTTTGCGCACGCGACTTCTTCATCCTCCCCGGGTTCCCCCTGCACCAGGCGACGTACGTTGACGAAGGAATACCGGTGCTGGCTGGACGGCCCGAGCCGAGCCAGCGCCGCGCTGTGCGCGCGGGTGCTGTAGCCCTTGTGTTCGGCGAAGCCGTAGCCGGGGTGCTCGTTGTCCATGGCGACCATGAGCCGGTCCCGGCTGACTTTGGCCAGCACGCTCGCCGCGGCGATGGACGCGGCCGCGCCATCGCCGCCGACCACGGGCAGCGACGGCATCGGTAACCCAGGTACCCGAAACCCATCGGACAGCACATACCCGGGCCGACGCGGCAGCCCGGCGACGGCCCGGCGCATTCCTTCGATGTTGGCGACATGAACTCCCCGGCTGTCCACCTCGACCGACGGGATGGTGACCACGTGGTAGGCCTGCGCATACCGCCTTATCAGCGGAAACAGCCGCTCGCGTTCGGCCTCGTTGAGCCTCTTGGAATCATCGAGCGCCGACAGACTATCCAACCGATTGGGACCAAGCACACACGCAGCGACCACCAACGGACCGGCGCACGCGCCCCTCCCCACCTCGTCGACGCCGGCGACTGGCCCCAGACCAGCGCGGTACAAAGCGGACTCCAGCGTGCGTAGGCCCGACGACTTGCGGATCACCACTCTCGGCGGCCACGCGGCGGGCAAGTGTCAGGGCCTCCTGTTAGCTTTGCGGATTCACCGAGCTCACGCCACCCCACCGCGAAGGCGGCCAGGCGATGAACCGGGCCTTTCCGATGACATTGTCCACCGGAACCGTGCCCGCGACCGGATCGCCGGTACACAGCAGGCCACGTTGAGCGTCCTCGGGCCGGTTGCTGCAATGACTACGCGAATCTGCCGAGTGGGTACGGTTGTCACCCATCACAAAAATTCGCCCTTCGGGCACCGTGACCGGCCCGAACTCGTTACCTAGGCACGGGTACGTCGCGGGATCCGCCATCATCGTCTCCGGACTGAGGTACGGCTCCTCGAGCCGGGTCCCGTTGACCGTGAGCCCGGTGTCCGCTCGGCATTGAACCGTTTGACCACCGACCGCGATGATCCGCTTCACCAGGTCATTCTCGTCGGGAGGAACGAATCCGACGAATGACAGCGCGTTCTGCACCCATCGAATGGCGGGGTTGTCGGAGCGGATCGACTTGTAGCCGATGCTCCAGTTCGGGGGGCCCTTGAAGACGACGACGTCGCCGGGCTCCGGCGACGAAAATCGGTAGGTCAGCTTGTCGACCATGATGCGGTCGCCGACGCAGCCGTTGCATCCATGCAACGTTGGTTCCATCGACTCAGACGGAATCAGGTATGGCCGGGCGATGAACGTCAGCATCACGTAGTAGATGACCAACGCGACGGAAATCAGAATTGCGGCTTCACGAACCGCGCCGCGCTTCTTCTTGCCCGACTCTTGCCCGTCGCCCGCGTCCTCATCGACGGTTCGGTCGGCCGACGCGGCGTCGGATTCTGGGCCTTCTGGGGGACCGGTCACGAGATCAGCGTAGCCAGCGCCGACAGCCTTGCCCGACCTGGGAGGTCAGCGCTTTTCCTTGATCTTCGCCTTCTTGCCGCGGAGCTCACGCAGGTAGTAGAGCTTGGCGCGACGTACGTCACCGCGGGTGACGATGTCGATGTGGTCGATGTTGGGTGAATGCACCGGGAAGGTGCGCTCGACGCCGACACCGTAGCTCTCCTTGCGCACGGTGAAGGTCTCGCGGACCCCACCCCCCTGCCTGCGGATCACGACACCTTTGAAGACCTGAATGCGCTCCTTGGAGCCCTCGATGACCTTCACGTGAACGTTCACGGTGTCCCCGGCGCCGAAGGCCGGGACGTCGTCGCGCAATGACGTCTGGTCGACGAAATCCAGCGTGTTCATCGGTGACACTTCCTTGCTGTTCGCGGCTTCCGGCAGGCGCCGCGAGGGCGCATGCAGAGCCGATTGTGTGTGATTCGGGCGTCTGGGGCGAGTCGTGCGGCCATCCGGCCGGGCACCGACAACTGCCCAATTGTGCCAGACGAAGTACCATTCCCGGAAATCCGGTGCGCGGCCGCTGCCACGCTGGGTATTGGCGGTACGAGCGACATGCAGCGGCTACGCTCACTCTGCGGGTACACCAGCGTTGACGACCTATTCGATCGGCAGGGCATACCCGGACTCAATGGAGGGTAATCGATGCGACGGCACCCGTTTATCCTGTTCAGGACAGCCACAGCCGTCGTTGTCGGCATCCTGATCTTGGCCGGTTGTGAAGCCCGGGTGCACGGGTCCCCCCCGGCCCCTTCCAGCCCGTTGCTGACCGTGGTTGCCCCACTGGGCCCTATGGCGCCGCTTCCCGAGACACCTCCGGACGCACCCGCCGCCGGGTTCAGCGGTCTGGCAGAGCGCATGGGCCAAGCTACCGCCGAGTCCGCAGCGGCCGGCGCCAACATCACCGTCGCGGTGCTCGACCGCAACACCGGGCAATTTGTGACAAACGGCAACGGCAGGACGCTGGCCATCGCCTCGGTGGCCAAGCTGTTCATCGCCGATGACTTGCTGCTGCGGGTGTCCCGGGGTGAGGCCGCGCTCTCGCCGGAAGACCGCAACGCGCTCGACGTGATGCTTCGGGCATCCGACGACGGCGCCGCCGAGGTCTTCTGGGCTCGTGGCGGTGGTAGCGCGATCGTTGATCGGGTCATCGCGCGGTATGGCCTGGGGTCGACGGGACCGCCGCCCGGCGGGCGGTGGTTCAACACCATCAGCACAGCGTCCGATTTGGTGCGTTACTACGACATGCTGCTGTCGGGCGCCGGCGGATTGCCGCCCGAGCAGGCCGGCATCATCCTGGCCAACCTGGCGGCGTCGACACCGACCGCACCCGATGGGATGGCACCCGGCGGCGTCTATCAGCAGCGGTTCGGCATACCGGAGGGGCTGTTCGCTGAACCTGTCGCAGTCAAGCAGGGCTGGATGTGTTGTGTCGGCGCTGACTGGATGCACCTGTCCACCGGTGTCATCGGTCCCGGTCGCCGCTACGTGATGGCTATCGGATCGATGCAGCCGGGCAGCGCCGACGTTGCCCGGCAGACCATCACCCAGGCCGTCAAGACAATGTTCCCGGGTGGGCGCATCTAGTCCAGGAGATCCGGACGGCGCTCCCGGGTGCGTTCGACACCCTGTTCGTGGCGCCACGCGGTGATCCGGGCATGGTCGCCCGAGAGCAGCACGTCCGGCACGTCGAGACCCCGCCAAGTGGCGGGGCGGGTGTAGCTGGGTCCTTCCAGCAGGCCCCCCAGCAGATCCGAATAGGAATCGTCGCGATGGGACTCGGGATTGCCGAGCACATTGGGCATCAGCCGCAATACCGCCTCGACCATCACCAGGGCCGCCGATTCCCCGCCGGGCAGTACGTAGTCCCCGATCGACACCTCATGGACCCGCATCCGGCGCGCCGCATCTAGCGCGACGCGCTGGTCGATCCCCTCATAGCGGCCACACGCGAACACGAGATGGCTTTCGCTGCTCCAGCGCGCGGCGTCGGCTTGGGTGAACAGTCGGCCGGCCGGCGTCGGAATCACCAGAAGCGTTTCTTCCGAACAGATCTCGTCCAGCGCAACACCCCACACCGGCGCCTTCATCACCATTCCCGGCCCGCCACCGTACGGCGAATCGTCAACGGATCGGTGGACGTCGTGGGTCCAGTTCCTTAGATCGTGCACCGCGAAGTCGACGACGCCCGAATCGATGGCCTTTCCCGGTAGCGACTGCCGCAACGGTTCGAGATATCGAGGGAAGATGCTTATCACATCGATTCGCACAGTGATCCCTACTGAAGATCTGCGAGGTTGAGCAGCCCGTCTGGCGGGTCGATCTCCACCACACCGTCGGCCAGCGACACCGCCGTGACGATCGCACTGACGAACGGGACCAGAAACTCCGGTCCCTCGACCGGCCTGACGCTCAGTAGCTCGCCGGCGGCAGTGTGCAGCACCTCGGCGACGGTACCGACTTCGTCGCCGGTCATGGTCCGCACGCGCAGACCTTCGAGCTGATGGTCGTAGAACTCGTCGGGTTCGGTGATCGGCGGCAGATCGTCCGAGTCGACCAGGAACAGCGTGCCCCTGAGGGAATCGGCGGCGTCGCGGTCGATGACACCGGCCAGCCGTATCAACAACCGACCGGCGTGTTCGCGGACCGATTCAATGGTGTATTCACGCTCCGAGCCGCCGCGAGACGCGCGTCCGCGCAACGTCGTGCCAGGTGCGAACCGTAGGTCGGGATCGTCGGTGCGGACATCGACAACCACCTCGCCGGTGATGCCGTGCGACTTCGCCACGCGCCCGACGACAAGCTCCATGGGCTGATGCCTACTGGTCGGTGTCCACCACGTCGACCCGGATACCCCGACCACCGATACCCGCCACCAAGGTGCGCAGCGCGGTCGCGGTGCGGCCGCCACGGCCGATCACCTTGCCCAAGTCTTCGGGGTGGACGTGCACCTCGACAGTCCGTCCACGCCGGTTGGTCACCATGTCGACTCGGACATCGTCGGGATTGTCCACGATTCCGCGGACGAGATGCTCAACGGCGTCGACGACGACTGAACTCACCGCAGTTCTCAGCTCTCGCTGGCCGCGTCGGCGCCCTCGGCGGCCTTCTCGACCGGCTCAGCCTTCTCCTCGGCCTTGTCGGCCTTCTCCTCGGCCTTGTCGGCGGCCTTCTTGGCCGGCGCCTTCTTCTTCTTGGGCTGGGTAGCCTCACCCGACGGCGCGCCGTCAGCCTCGGCCAACGCGGCGTTGAACAGGTCCAGCTTGCTGGCCTTGGGCTCCTTGACCTTCAGCGTGCCCTCAGCACCGGGCAGACCCTTGAACTTCTGCCAGTCACCGGTGATCTTCAGCAGCTGCAGAACGGGCTCCGTCGGCTGCGCGCCAACTCCGAGCCAGTACTGTGCGCGCTCCGAGTCGATCTCGATGAGACTCGGATCTTCCTTCGGGTGGTACCGGCCGATGACCTCGATGGCGCGGCCGTCGCGGCGGTTTCGCGCGTCGGCCACAGAGATGCGGTACTGGGGATTGCGGATCTTGCCAAAGCGGGCAAGCTTGATTTTGACAGCCATGATGGTGCGAGGTCTCCTGTGATTGCCACGTTTGCAATTCAAGCGACGCGGGCGGGATGCCCGGTCCGGTTTTGCCTTACGCGTGTGACCGCCGCGGGAGCGCCCCGCTCACAGCGAAGTGGATCGCAGGAGGACGGGTCCCTCGGCAGACAGCCGATCATTGTGCCAGAACGCTCCCTGCAGGCGAAATCAGGACGGAGCCAAGTTCTCAGACAAGTTTGTCGAAACACTTCTCCTCGACGCGCTTGCTCATCCGCCACCCCTGCGGGGTCCTGATGAATTCATCGACATACCAAATACCCACAAAATAGATCTGGGCGGTGTTCTGGCCTGGGTCGCTGCCCATCACAATCGGGTTGAAGCAGATGGCTCGCGATGTCGCACTGTCACCGCTGATGCGGACGTCAACGTTGCCCAGCATGTGGTAAAACGCGGGAAAGTTCGGCAGCACACCTTTGAGCCACGCCTTGACTTCGGGGAAGCGTCCGTCGATTCCGCCGCTGACGCGGTAGTCGATGTAGGCGTCGGGGGTGAACACCGCGTCGAGATCGTCGAACCGCCGCTGGTCGATCGCCGTGGAGTAATCGATGAGTAGCTGCTGCACTTCCAACCGGTCGGAGATCTCCTCGATGCTCATCATGGCTCGATTGAACACGATCGCGTCGCGGGGATAGGCTCATCGGCCATGACGAGGCTGCTCACATGTCTAGGGGCCACTCTGTGCCTGTTCGCGACTGGCCTCGGGGTCTCCCCGACGACAGCCGTGGCAGTACCGGCACCGGGCATCAGCCAGCCCGCCGGCTCGGTACCGATCCCGGAAGGCCCCGCTCAGGCGTGGATTCTTGCCGATATGGACACCGGCGAGGTACTGGCTGCGCGCGACGAGTACGGGCAGTACGCGCCGGCCAGCACGATCAAGGTCCTGCTCGCGCTGACCGTTCTCGACGAACTACCACTGGACGCGACCATCGTCGCGAGCGAGGCCGAAACCAAGGTCGAGTGCAATTGCGCCGGCGTCACGCCGGGGATGACCTACACCACCCGCCAGTTGCTGGAGGCGATACTGCTCGTCTCCGGCAACGACGCGGCCAACACGCTGGCCACCATGCTGGGCGGATACGACGTCGCGGTCATGAAGATGAACGCCAAAGCCGCCCTGCTGGGCGCCTACGGGACGAACGCAGGCTCGCCGTCCGGAATCGACGGACCCGGAATCGACATGTGGTCCTCACCCCGCGATCTGGCGGTCATATTCCAGGCCGCGATGGCCAACCCGGTCTTCGCGGAAATCACCGCGATGCCGACGGCGGTCTTCCCCACCAAGACGGGCGACACGGTGCTGGTGAACCAGGATGTACTGCTCAAGCGCTATCCCGGCACGTTCGGCGGCAAGACCGGATACACCGACCTGGCCCGTAAGACATTTGTCGGCGGCGCGCAGCGAGACGGCAGACGCCTCGTCGTGGCGCTGATGTACGGACTCGACAAGCCCGGCGCCCCCACCTGCTGGGACCAGGTGACCAGCCTGCTCGACTGGGGTTTCGCCCTCGGTCCGAACAAAGGAGTCGGTCGACTCTGAACCGAGGGGCGCACTCGATACTCGATGGAGATCTGATCGCGCGCTGACCGAGTCCTGGCGTTACTAGCGTGGCCGACTGTGCGAAGAAGATTCGCGGGGCTGGCGCTCGCCTTGAGCGTGGCGCTGCCGGCCGCCTCGATGACGGGCGTACCCCCCGCGAGTGCCCAGCCCGGCAACGAACCCGCTGCCGCACAGGCACTTCCCGACGGCCCCGCCCAGGCGTGGCTACTCGCGGATCTCGACACGGGTCAGGTGCTGGCCAGCAAGGATCCATACGGCACGTACGCCCCGGCCAGCACGATCAAGGTGCTGCTCGCCACCGTGGTCCTCGACCACCTTCGACCAGATAGCTTCGCGAGGGCGAACGCATCCCACACGGATGTCGAATGTTCCTGCGTGGGGCTCACCCCGGGCCAGGCCTACACGACTCGCCAACTGCTCGAGGCCATCCTGATGGTCTCGGGCAACGATGCGGCCAACATGCTCGCGGACATGCTCGGGGGGCGACAGGTGGCACTGGCGGCGATGAACCGCAAAGCCGCCCTGGTCGGCGCCCGCAGCACCAAGGCATCGTCACCTTCCGGGTTGGACGGACCCGGCTGGGAATCGGTCAGCACGCCACACGATCTGGCGGTCATCATGCGGGCGGCTCTGAAGTACCCGCTGATCGCCCACATCATGCGTCAGACCTCTGCGGAGTTCCCCGGCAGAACACTCACCAATCAGAATGAGCTGCTCACCCGCTACCCCGGTGACCTCGCCGGAAAAACGGGCTACACGAACCTGGCCCGCAAGACCTACCTCGGTGCCGCCCAGCGCGGAAACAGGCGCCTCGTCGTGGTCCAGATGTATGGCACCGGCGATCTGTACGGGCAGGCGATCAAACTGTTCGACTGGGGTTTCAACCAAGGCCGCTAGCGCGTCAATACACCCGGCCGCGCAGGATCACCAACCTCGGGTCCGCCAGAACAGCCGCGCCATCACGGGGATCGTCGGCATAGCAGACCAGGTCCGCCGAGGCCCCGTGGGTGAGGGCAGGTCGACCCAACCACCGTCGGGCATCCCAGCAGGCGGCGCCCAGCGCTTCTGTCGGGCTCATGCCGATACCTTTGAGCGCCTCGACCTCGTCTCCGATCCGGCCGTGCGCGACGGTACTACCGGCATCGGTGCCGGCATAGATGGGCACCCCGGCCTCCCGCGCCGCACCGATCCGAGCCGGGCACGTCGCGTGGAGCGCACGCATATGGCGCTCGTAGCGGGGGTAGCGAGCCGCGGCAGCCGCGGCGATGTCCGGGAAGTGCTCGATGTTGATCAGCGTGGGCACCAAGGCGGTGCCGTGCTCGACCATCAGGTCGACAATGTCCTCGGTGAGCCCGGTGCCGTGTTCGATGCAGTCGATACCGGCCTTGATCAACCCCGGCAGCGCGTCCTCTCCGAACACGTGCGCGGTGACGCGGGCTCCGTTGTTGTGGGCGGCATCGATAGCCGCTCGAAGCACATCATCGGACCACAGCGGTGCCAGGTCACCGACCTCGCGATCGATCCAGTCGCCCACCAGTTTGACCCAGCCGTCGCCCCAGCGCGCCTGCTCTGCGACTGCCCCGGGCAATTCCCACTCGTCGGTGAGTTCGGCGGCGAAGCCACGTTGGTATCGCTTGGGTCGCGCCAGATGGCGCCCGGCACGGATGATTCGCGGCAGATCATGACGATCGTCGAGGCTACGGGTATCGGTAGGCGATCCCGCATCCCGGAGTAACAGTGCCCCGGCGGTCCGTTCGGTCTCGGCCTGCGCGACGGCCACGTCCATGTCGACGGCGCCCTGCGGACCGAGCCCGACATGGCAGTGGGCGTCGACCAGGCCGGGGAGGATCCAGCCCCCGTCAAACACCGTCTCCGCTTTGACCACTGGTTCGGCACTGAGTTGCCCACCGACGACCCACCATTCGACGGGGTCGCCGTCGGGCAGCCCGCGCCCCCTGACGTGAAGGGCCGTGCGATCGGGCATCAATGACCTTTGGGAAACTTCAGTTTCGACAGATCGATGTCCGCCAGCCCGGGCGGGAGTTCGTTGAGCCCCTCGGGCATGTTCGACAGGTCGGGGAACCCGGCCGGCATACCGGGCATGCCCGCCCCGAGCGGATTGCGCGTCTTGGGCTGTGTGGGCCCGGCCCGTTTCTTTCTGCCCTTTTGCTTGTTCTTGCCCTTACCCTTGCCGGCTTTTCGCGACGAGGACTTGCGGCTGAACGGCATCCCCATCTGACCGGCCATCTGCGACATCATCTTGCGCGCCTCGAAGAAGCGATCGACCAGCTGATTCACCTCCGACACCGCGACACCGGAACCGTTGGCGATGCGCAGCCGGCGCGAGGCGTTGATGATCTTCGGATCGGCACGCTCCTGTGGCGTCATCCCCCGGATGATCGCCTGGACACGGTCGAGTTGGCTGTCGTCGACGGCTGCCAGCGCATCCTTCATCTGGCCTGCGCCGGGCAGCATGCCCAGCAGGTTGCCGATCGGACCCATCTTGCGGATCGCAAGCATCTGCTCAAGGAAATCTTCCAGCGTGAGCTCGCCGCTGCCGATCTTCGCCGCGGTGGCTTCGGCCTGCTCTACGTCGAAGTGCTGCTCAGCCTGCTCGATCAGCGAGAGCACATCGCCCATGCCGAGGATGCGGCTGGCCATCCGGTCGGGGTGGAAGACGTCGAAGTCGTCGAGCTTCTCCCCGCTTGAGGCGAACAGAATCGGCACGCCGGTGACCTCGCGCACCGACAGGGCCGCGCCGCCACGGGCGTCACCGTCGAGCTTGGTGAGCACGACGCCGGTGAAACCGACGCCCTCGCGGAACGCATCGGCGGTGGCTACCGCGTCCTGGCCGATCATGGCGTCCAGGACGAACAGCACCTCGTCGGGATCGACGGCGCTACGAATGGCCGCCGCCTGACCCATGAGTTCCTCGTCGATACCGAGTCGACCAGCGGTATCCACGACGACGACGTCGTAGTGCCTGGCCTTGGCCTCGGCCAGACCCGCCGATGCCACAGCCACCGGGTCGCCGGCTGTCATCTGTTCGAGCGACGCACCGTCCGGCGACACGCCGGGGTGCGGGGCGAAAACGTGTACGCCAGCGCGTTCGCCAACGATCTGCAGCTGGCTGACCGCACCGGGACGCTGTAGGTCGCATGCCACAAGCAGCGGCGTATGCCCTTGTTCCTTGAGCCATTTCGCGAGCTTGCCGGCCAGCGTGGTCTTACCCGAGCCTTGAAGACCGGCCAGCATGATGACCGTTGGAGGAGTCTTGGCGAAGATCAGTTGACGGGTCTGGCCGCCGAGGATTCCGATGAGCTCCTCGTTAACGATCTTGACGACCTGCTGGGCCGGGTTGAGCGCTGCGGAGACCTCCGCCCCCTTGGCGCGATCCTTGATGCGGGCGACGAACCCCCGCACCACCGGCAGCGACACGTCGGCTTCCAGGAGTGCCAGCCTGATCTCGCGGCTAGTGGCATCGATGTCGGCATCGGTGAGCCGGCCCTTGCCGCGTAGGCCCGAGAGCGCACCGGTCAGCCGGTCGGACAGGGATTCAAACACGAGGCCAAGACTACTTGCCAACCCGCGGGTGCACGTGGGGGCTTGCTAGCTGGCTTCCTCCGCTTGCTTGACCGGCGGTGCCGGAAGAACCGTGAACAACTCACGGTCCAGCGTTTGCCTCATCGCGACCTCCGCACTCCCGTCGGGCAGCGTGATTCCGAAGGCATCGACGACCGAGGAACCCAGCGTCGTGACTTTGGCCCAGGCAATGTCCACCCCGGCACGTTCGAACACCGCCGTGAGCACCGACAGGAGCCCGGCGCGATCGGTGGCCCGGATCTCGGCGACCAACTGCCCCGGCCCGCCGCCGTCGTGCCAGAGGACCCGCGGACGAGCTGCCGGAGGATTGATCGGGACGGCGGAGCGGACCTCGCCCGCCCGGGAGGTCACCGAACTGTCAGCCCGCTGCTCTAGCGCCCCAATCACGTCGAACTCACCCTCCACGGCGAGAATCAGCTGCTGGCGCAGCAGCTGCGCCGCCGGCGGGGTGCCGAAGTGCGGGGAGACGACGAACGTGTTGATCGCCGAACCCTCGACTATGTTGACCGACGCCGAGTGCACGCGCAGCGAGTTGAGCGCCAGCACACCGGCCGCTTTCGATAGCAGACCCCGGCGATCCGGCATGATCATCGTGACGCTGTAGATGTGCGCGGTGTCGGTGGGCGCCAGCTCGACATGCACCCGCGCCTGCGCCGCCAGCGCCAGGAACCGGGGGTCGACGGGATCGGGTTGCGGAAGTACTTCACCGGCCATCACCAACCGGCAACGCCGGACCAGGTCGCCGATCAGCGAGGCCTTCCAGTCACCCCACACGCCGGGGCCGGTGGCCAGCGAGTCGGCTTCGGCCAGTACGTGCAGCAGTTCGAGCACCTCAGGGTCGGCATTCAGGCTATCCACGACACCGGCGATGACCTGGGGGTCCTGCAAGTCGCGTCTGGTAGCGGTTTGGGGTAGCAGCAGATGATGGCGCACCACCATGGACAGTGCGTCGATATCGCAGGGCCACAAGCCCAGCCGGCGACCAATCTGGGTGGCCAACTCGGCTCCGATGACGCTGTGGTCTCCGCCGCGGCCCTTGCCGATGTCATGCACCAGAGCGCCAAGTACGAGAAGATCGGGGCGGGCCACTCGTGTCGTGAAAGCGCTTGCTCGAGAGACGGTTTCGACCAAATGCCGATCGACGGTCCAGATGTGGACGACGTCGCGGGGCGGCAGGTCGCGGACCGCTCCCCACTCGGGAAACAGTCTGCCCCACAATCCGGTGCGGTCGAGCGCTTCGATCGTCGCCACCGTCGTGGGCCCCGCCGCCAGCATCACCAGCAGGTCCTTCAATGCCTGACGCGGCCACGGTGCGCGAAGCTCCGGTGCGGTCTCCACCAACCGGCCGAGGGTTGAGCCCGCTATCGGGAGACCGGTGGTCGCTGACGCCGCGGCGACCCGCAGTATCAGGCCGGGATCACGCTCCGGGCGGGCATCACGGGCGAGAATCACTTCACCGTTGAACTCGACGACGCCTTCGTCGATCGGTCGGCGTACCGGTCGGCGCAGCACCGACAGCCCGCGCCGGGGTAACGAGTTGGCCGCTGTCCGGATACCCGAGTCGACGTAATAGCTGACGGTGCGGGCAGCATCGGAGAGCATGCGGGCCAGGTCGAATCGATCGCCGATGCGCAGCGAGGCGCCGATCTCGTCGGCGTGCTGGGCCAGCAGCAGCTCGCGACCTCGCCCCGCCACGCGGTGCAACTCGGTGCGGACATCGAGCAGCGCAAGGTGGGCTTCCCCCAAAGTCTCGGTCGGCGAGGCCAGCGACCGGCTGGGGTACACATCGGCCAGTTGCGCGATCGCCAGCGCGTTGAGCAGTTGAACGTCGCGCAGCCCGCCCCTGCCGCACTTCAAGTCCGGCTCGGCACGGTGAGCGATCTGGCCGCTACGTTGCCATCTCGCCCTGGCGTGCTCGACGAGTTCGTCGAAACGCGAGGCGATTCCGGTGCGCCACTGGCGGCGGGCTCCGCCCACCAGCAGCCCAGACAGGTTCTCGTCCCCGGCGACGTGTCGCGCCTCGAGCATCGCCAGACCGGCGGAGATGTCATCCCCAGCGACCTGCAGTGCCTGCGGCACGGTCCGAACACTGTGATCAAGCCGAATGTTGGCGTCCCACAGCGGGTACCACAGCAGCTCGGCCACCTCGCTGACGACCTCGGGCGGCATGTGGTCATGCAACAGCATCAGGTCAAGGTCGGAGTAGGGCAACAGCTCGCCGCGGCCCAGCCCTCCCGTCGCAACGATGGCAAAGCCGCTGGTCGCGGTGATGCCGATCTCGGTGGCTTTGGTGGTCAGCCAGAAGTCGTAAAGATCCAGCAGCGCGTCGCGCAGCACCGCCGAGGCCAGATGGCGCGAACTGCCGGTGAGTAGTTGGTCGGCCGCTGCCACAAGATCGGTCGCCGGACGTAAAGAACCCGCCGCCGGACGCACCCATCGAGGAGTTCCAGCGGCGGGGTCTTGGGGCTGTCCCGTCATGGTTGGTCCACGATGTGGATCAAAGGGCGTCGGTTCCCCGCTCGCCGGTGCGCACCCGGACCACCGCTTCAACCGGGCTGACCCACACCTTGCCGTCACCGATCTTGCCGGTGCGTGCGGCCTGGACGATCACGTCCACGACCTTGTCGACGGCGGCGTCGTCAACAACGACCTCCACGCGGACCTTCGGGACGAAATCCACCGAGTACTCGGCGCCGCGGTAGACCTCGGTGTGTCCCTTCTGTCGACCGTAACCCTGAACCTCGCTGACGGTCATCCCCAGAATGCCTGTCTGCTCGAGACCGGTCTTGACATCCTCCAGCGTGAACGGCTTGACGATCGCAGTAATCAGCTTCATGTAGTCGATCCCTTCCGATGAAATTGTCGCCGATCAGGCGAGCTCGTAAGCCGTTTCGGCATGTTCAGTCTCATCGATGCCGGTGTCCTCATCTTCCTTGGACACCCGCCAGCCGAGCGGCTTGACGATGAACGCGATGATCAGGGTCATGATCGCGGTGAAGATCATGGCCACCACTGCGATGACAATCTGCACGACAAGCTGCTGGATTCCCCCGCCGTACAACAGGCCGGTCTCGACTGCTAGGAACCCGACCCCGATGGTGCCCCACAACCCGGCAACGAGGTGCACGCCGACGACATCGAGCGAATCGTCATAGCCGAACTTGTACTTCAGCCCGATGGCCAAGGCGGACAGCACGCCGGCGATCGCACCGAGGATCAGCGAACCGATCGCGCTGAGTGAACCGCAGGCGGGGGTGATGGCAACCAAGCCCGCGACGATACCCGAGGCGGCACCCACGCTGGTGGCGTGGCCGTCCCGGATGCGCTCCACCAGCAACCATGCCAGCATTGCGGCCGCGGTGGCGGCAGTGGTGTTCACCCACACCGCACCGGCGAGCATGTCCGCCGCACCTTCGGAGCCGACGTTGAAACCGAACCAGCCGAACCACAGAATGGCGGCGCCGAGCAGCACGAACGGGACATTGTGCGGACGGAAGGCGATCTTGCCGAAGCTATTCCGCTTGCCCAGAAGTAGTGCCAGCACCAGCGCGGCCATACCGGCATTGATATGCACCACGGTGCCACCGGCGAAGTCGATAGGCGCGACACTGGCGGCGCCTTCGTCATCCACGCCGAACAATTTGGCCGCGATACCCGACTCAGAGCCCGAGAGCAGGCCGCCACCCCAGACCATATGGGCCAGCGGGAAATACACCAGCGTGACCCAGATGCCGCCGAACAGCAGCCAGGTGCCGAACTTCATTCGCTCGGCCACCGCACCGCTGATCAGCGCCACGGTGATGACGGCGAAGGTGAGTTGGAAAGCCACCCAGACGATGGCGGGCACCGTGCCGAACCCGCCGAGGACGAACGTATCGACACCGGCGATCTCGCGAACCTCGGTCAGCTGGCTCAGTCCGAACAGGGAAAAAGGATTGTCGAAAACCCCGAAGAAGTTACTGCCGCCGGTGTGCGCCGAGGCGAACGACATCGAGTAGCCCCACAGCACGTAGATGACGCTGACGACGCCCATGGAACCGAACGACATCATCAACATGTTGAGGACGGATTTCTGCCGGGACAGGCCGCCGTAGAAAAACGCCAGGCCAGGTGTCATGAACAGCACCAGGGCGGCAGAGGTGAGCACCCATGCCGTATCACCGGCGCTCAAGCCCCCAGGCCCGAACGGCAGGAACGCATCGTCTGGTAAGGCAAAAACCACTTTGTGTGAACCTCCTCGAATAACAGCCGACAGAATCGGCCTCGCAGAAGAGACTCTGTGGCAGGGGTTTCACCGGTGATTCTGTTGTGTTTCGGATGCGTGAACGGACAAGCCGAAGTCGTTACGCTCGTGTTTCAGCCCGCACAAACGGCGAAAGTCGGGGTTAGCCGAGGAGTGCATCCACGAACGCCGCCGGCTCGAAGGGCGCCAGGTCGTCCGGTCCTTCGCCCAGTCCGACCAGCTTGACCGGCACTCCGAGTTCCTGCTGGACGCGGAAGACGATGCCGCCCTTGGCAGTGCCGTCCAGCTTGGTCAATACAACGCCGGTGATGTCGACGACTTCGGCGAAAACGCGCGCCTGCGGCAAGCTGTTCTGGCCGATCGTCGCGTCCAGCACGAGCAGGACTTCGTCAACGTCCGCCCGACGCCCCACTACTCGCTTGACCTTGCCCAGCTCGTCCATCAGGCCGGTTTTGGTGTGCAGGCGGCCCGCGGTGTCAATAACGACGACGTCCGCTCCGGAGGATATTCCGGTGTCGACGGCATCGAAGGCCACCGATGCCGGATCGGCCCCTTCGGGCCCGCGCACCACCTGGGCACCGACGCGAGAGGCCCATGTCTGGAGTTGGTCGGCGGCCGCGGCTCGGAATGTGTCGGCTGCGCCCAGGACCACCCGCCTGCCATCGGCGACCAGGACACGCGCAAGCTTGCCGACCGTCGTGGTCTTTCCCGTTCCGTTGACCCCGACCACGAGCAGCACCGACGGCTTGTCGTCGTGCGGCAGCGCCCTGATCGAGCGGTCCAGGTTGGGCTGCAGTTCCGTGATCAGCACCTCGCGCAGCACCGCGCGGGCATCGGCTTCGGTGCGCACCTTGCTGCTCGCCATCTGGGAACGCAACGCCGCCACCACCGATTCGGTGACAACCGGCCCCAGGTCGGCGATCAACAGGGTGTCCTCGATCTCCTCCCAGGACTCCTCATCCAAGTCGCCGCCGCCGAGCAGGCCCAACATGCTTCGGCCGAGCGCATTCTGTGACTTCGCCAGCCGACCGCGCAGCCGGTCCAGCCGGCCGTCCGGCGGCGCTATGTCGCCGATGTCAGGTGCGGCCGGCACCTCGGGCGTCTCTGCCGGCGGCTCGGGCGTCTCGGCTGGCGGCTCGAGCGTGGGAGTCTCGGTCGGCGGCTCGGGCGTGGGCGTCTCGACGGGCGGCTCGGGAAGCTTCACATCGGCGATCGGGCGCTTCGGCGCATCCCGCGGGATGGTGGCGTCGTCGCCCACCGTCGGCACCCCACTGAACGTGATGCCTGAGGAGGCGGTGTAGCCGCCTGACCGATCGATAGCAGTGCCCTCATCTGGCGCCGACAACCGGATGCGGCTGCGGCGATACCGCACCAGGCCAACGACCAGCGCGGCTACCAGCAGGACGGCGATGACCGCGATTGCGATCCAAAGACCTTCAGACACCTCGCCATTGTGGCAGGGCCATCAGGAAGTGCTGGCCACCAGCTCCTGACCGCGCATTCGCTGCGAGATGATCGCGGTGATGCCGTCGTTGCGCATCGTGACGCCATATAGCGCGTCGGCGACTTCCATCGTCGGCTTTTGGTGGGTGATCACGATCAGCTGCGAACGCTCCCGCAGCTGCTCGAACAGGCTGATCAGCCGACGCAGGTTGACGTCGTCGAGCGCGGCCTCCACCTCGTCCATCACGTAGAACGGTGACGGCCGCGCACGGAAGATAGCCACCAGCATCGCCACCGCCGTCAACGACTTCTCACCGCCGGACAGCAGCGATAACCGCTTGATCTTCTTACCGGGCGGGCGGGCCTCCACCTCAATGCCCGTGGTCAGCATGTCGCCCGGGTCGGTCAACAGGAGTCTGCCTTCTCCCCCGGGAAACAGCGTCGAGAAAACCTGGGAGAACTCGCGTTCGACGTCTGCGTATGCCTCGGTGAAGACCTGCAATATCCGGGTGTCGACATCGGTGATGACATCGAGTAGGTCCTTGCGGGCCGCTTTGACGTCCTCGAGCTGGGTGGACAGGAAATTGTAGCGCTCTTCGAGTGCGGCAAACTCCTCCAGGGCAAGCGGGTTGACCCTGCCCAGTTCCTTGAGCTCCCGCTCGGCGCGCTTGGCTCGCCGTTCCTGTGTAGGCCGGTCGAACGGCAGGGGCGCCGGCGCCGTGACCTGTTCACCACGTTCACGCGCCTGCTCGTACTCGGCCATCTCGAGCTCCGACGGGGGCAGCGGAACAGCGGGTCCGTACTCGGCGACGAGATCGGCGACAGCCATTCCGAACTGTTCGAGTACCTGCTCCTCGAGCTGCTCGATACGCAGTGCGGCCTGCGCTTTTGCGACCTCGTCACGGTGCAGCGAATCGGTGAGCAGGTTGATCCTGGTCGTGAACTCGTTGACCTCTTCGCGCGCCTTCGCCAACGCAGCGGCGCGGACCTGACGTTCGGCGGCGACGTCGTCGCGGATGCTGGATGCGGAGGACACCGCCGCACTCAGCCGTGCGGCGACCAGCCCTCCAGCCTCGGCGACGGCGGCCGCGACCGTTGCGGCCTGGACCCGTGCCTCACGTGCACGTTGGGCACGGATTCGCGCCTCGCGCTCTGCAGCGGCCGCTCGCCGTAGCGAATCAGCCCGCCCGCGAACGGCATTCGCGCGTTCCTCAGCGGTACGCACGGCAAGCCGAGCCTCCACCTCCGCTGCCCGAGCTTCCTCGGCCGCGACCATGGTTTCCTGACGGTTGACCGGCTCGGCTTCGAACAGCGGCTCCTGCTGGGTGTTGTGCAGGCGCTGCTCGAGTTGGGCCAGTTCGGCGACCGTGGAGTTTCGACTCGCCTCCAACTCGTCACGCTGCTCGATCAGCCTTTGCCACTCGTCGTCGGCAGCTCGCGCCTCCTGGCCCAGTCGACCCAGCTGTTCGTAGATCGCCGAAATCGCGGCGTCGGACTCGTTCAGAGCGGCCAATGCCTGGTCGGCGGCGTCCTGGCGCGAGGTCTGTTCGGCAAGCGCGCCGGCCAGCGCGGCAGACAACTCAGCGACCTGCCGCTCGGCATCAGCCAGTGCAGCCTGCGCCTTATCAACCTCCGAGGTGATCTCCAGCGTGCTAGGCCTGCGATCCGACCCCCCGCTGACCCAACCGGCGCCGACGAGGTCGCCGTCGGTGGTCACTGCACGCAGTTGCGGTTGTGCCGCAACGAGTTCCAAGGCGTTCGCAAGATCGTCGACCACCGCGACCCCGGCGAGCATCGCGGCTACGGCGGCACCTACCTTCGGTGCGGCGTCGACGACGTCCACCGCCCATGTGGCACCAGCCGGTAGCTGACCCGGGGTCGTCACGACCTGGGCGGGCCAGTCCCCCAAGACGATGGCGGCACGCCCACCGTCGGACTCCTTCAGCGCAGCCACCGCGTCACGGGCAGCACCGAAGTTCTCCGCGGCCACCGCGTCGGCGGCGGCACCCAGGACGACGGCAACTGCCGCCTCGTAGCCGGAACGCACCTTGATCAGATGCGCGATAGAACCGAATAGTCCTGCACCACTGCGGTTTTCTTGAAGCCACGCGGCGCCGTCCTTGCGGTCCAGCCCGACGGAAAGCGCATCGATACGGGCCTGAAGGGAGGCGACCTGACGTTCGGCCGCCCGCTCACCGGCCTGTAGCTCAGCAACGCGTTCGTCGGCCAAACGTAGCGCCGAGACCGTCCGGTCATGCTGTTCATCGAGTCCGACCTCGCCGGCATCGAGCTCGCCGACGCGGCCCTGAACGGTCTCGAACTCCGCCTGGGCCTGCTGGGCGCGGGTCGCGGCGTCATCGATGGCAGCGGTCACCCGCGCGACGGTCTCACCGATCGACTCGGCACGGGTACGCATCGTCTCGACCTGGCCCGCCAGCCGAGCCACCCCCTCCCGCCGGTCGGCCTCGGCTCGGGCTGCGGCCAGGTGGGCCCGCTCGGCTTCCGCGGCGACCTGTTCCCGCTTGGCCAGTTCTGCGCGGGTGGCATCGAGACGGGCCCTGGCTTCGGCCAACTCCTCGAGCAGGTGTTTTTCCTGACCAGCGACCTCCGCCGCCTGAGCCTCGAGGTCGTCGGGGTCGGGGCCGCTCGATGTGCCGGGTTCGGTATCAAGGTGCTGAGCGCGCTCGCTGGCGATGCGGACCGTCGCGCTGACCCGCTCGGCCAAGGCCGACAGCCGAAACCAGCGCTGCTGCGCGGCGTCTGCTCGCTCGCTGAGATCCGCGACGGCGGATTCGTGGGCCTCAAGCTCTACTGTCCGGGCATCCAGCCGCTGAGTGAGGTCGTCGTGTTCGCGCCGCAGGTTGGTCTCGGTTTGATTGGTGTCATCGAACTCGGCCTGGCGGGCTACCAGGTCGTCTGCGGCAAGTCGCAGGCGCGCGTCGCGAAGATCGGCCTGGATCGTCTGGGCGCGCCGGGCCATCTCGGCCTGTCTGCCGAGCGGCTTGAGCTGGCGGCGCAGTTCGGTGGTCAGATCGGTCAAACGGGCCAGGTTCGCCGACATCGAGTCAAGCTTGCGGACCGCCTTTTCCTTACGCTTGCGATGCTTGAGGACACCGGCGGCCTCCTCGATGAACGCGCGCCGGTCTTCCGGGCGCGATTCGAGAATCTCGGCCAGCTTGCCCTGGCCGACGATGACGTGCATTTCACGTCCGATGCCGGAATCACTGAGCAATTCCTGGACGTCCATCAACCGGCAACTGCTGCCGTTGATCTCGTACTCGCCGGCACCGTCGCGGAACATCCGGCGGGTGATCGATACCTCGGAGTACTCGATGGGAAGCGCATTGTCGGAGTTGTCGATCGTCAGCGTCACCTCGGCGCGCCCGAGCGGGGCGCGCGAGGACGTCCCGGCAAAGATGACGTCCTCCATCTTGCCGCCGCGCAGCGTCTTGGCGCCCTGCTCCCCCATCACCCAGGTAAGCGCGTCGACGACGTTGGATTTGCCCGAGCCATTGGGCCCCACCACGCAGGTGATGCCGGGTTCGAAACGCAGAGTCGTCGGCGAGGCGAAGGACTTGAAGCCCTTCAGCGTCAGACTCTTCAGATGCATGACGAGTTACCCTACCGGCGCGCCGGTCAACGCTCTTTGAAGCCGGTGAACGCGTCGGTTGGTTCTGACCAGTCCGAAATCACCTTGTCGACGTGGCCCGGTGTGCCCCCGCCCTGCAGCAGGTCGAGAAGCCGTTGACACGCGTCGCGGGGACCCTGGGCGACGATCTGGACGCGCCCATCCGGACGGTTCGACGCGAATCCAGTGAGCCCCAACTCGAGCGCCCGCGATCGCGTCCACCAGCGAAAACCCACACCCTGAACGTATCCGTGCACCCAAGCGGTCAGCCGGACGTCACGCTCTTCCAACATCTTTCACCTCAAACGTCACTTTGGTGCCATTCTTTAGCGTGCGCCCCACCGTGCACACCTGGTCGATCGCACGTTCAACGACGGTCAGCAAGCGGGCGAGTTCGTCGGGGCCCAATCCCGACAGGTCGACCTCAAGGGATTCTTGCAGCAGCGGGTAGCGCTCCTGGTCGCGGTCGGCGGGCCCCGACACCCTGATCGTGGCCTGATAGTCATCGCCGAGCCGACGCCGCAACGGCTGGTCACTGCTCAGCCCGGCGCACGCGGCCAGGGCGATCTTCATGAGCTCGCCGGGGGTGAACACCCCTTCGACATCCTCGGATCCGACGAGGACTTCAGCTCCCCGGGTGCTGTGCCCGGTGTAGCGACGCACGCCGGTGCGCTGCACCCATAGTTCAGTCATGGCCCCCATCTTGCTCGGGGAGTCAGCGCCGCTTCGGCCGGGGCTGACAGCGCGGGCAATAGCAGGATGAGCGGTTCATGAACTTCTCCCGCCGCATCACCGCGCCGCAGCGTCGGCACGGCTCGCCATCGCGACCGTAGGCATCCAGCGATCGGTCGAAGTAACCGGACTCGCCGTTGACGTTGACATAGAGCGAGTCGAACGACGTGCCCCCGTGTCCGAGCGCGTCGGTCATCACCGCCGCTGACGCGTCGAGCAACTCGGCCAACGTCCGCTTGGGCAGCCCGGAGGCCAGCCGGGCGCCATTGACCCCGGTCCGCCACAGCGCTTCGTCGGCGTAAATGTTGCCGATCCCAGAGACGACGCTCTGGTCCAGCAACTGACGCTTGATCTCAGAGTGCTTGTGCCTCAACACCTTGACGACGGCGTCACGGTCGAACTGCGGGTCCAGAGGGTCGCGGGCGATGTGCGCGACGGGCATCGGCACATCGGTTCCGTCAACGGTGACTACATCGGCGACCATCCATCCGCCAAACGTACGCTGGTCAACGAAATTCAGCTCCGTGCCGTCGTCGAGCACGGCCGCGATACGCAGGTGTTTCCCGTTGGGGACCGGCCCCAGGAGCATCTGCCCGCTCATGCCCAAATGAACGACGAGCGCCGCCCGGTCCCCGAGCGTCAGCCAAAGGTACTTCCCCCGGCGGCCCGTCCCGGTGATCGCGGCCCCCACAAGTTGAGCGATCAGGTCGGCTGATCCCAGGTCGTGGCGGCGTACTGCACGGGGGTGGTGCACCTCAACGGCGGTGATGGTCTTACCGCTAAGGTGTTCGGCCAATCCGCGCCGGATGACCTCGACCTCGGGAAGTTCAGGCACCGCTGAGGGCGTTCCATGCCGCCGCAGCCGCCTTCAGCTCGGCCTCTTTCTTGGTGCGGCCGAGACCTTTTCCCTGCTCGCTGGCGGCAACCACGACCGTCGCGGTGAACTCTTTGTCGTGGTCGGGACCAGTAGACGTCACGATGTAGGTCGGCGCCCCGAGGCCTCGCGAGGCGGTCAGCTCCTGCAGGCTGCTCTTCCAGTCCAGACCCGCACCCAGCGTCGGGGCGGTGTCCAGCAGGTCGCTGAACAACCGCAGAATGACCTCCCGTGCTACGCCGGCACCGTGCTCCAAATAGATTGCACCCAAAAGGGATTCGACGCCGTCGGCCAGTATGCTCGACTTGTCGGCGCCGCCGGAGTGCTCCTCGCCCTTGCCCAGCAACAAATAGACGCCCAGACCACCCTCCGTTAGGTGGCGGCCAACGTCGGCCAGTGCCTGAGTGTTGACGATGCTGGCCCGCAACTTGGCCAGGTCACCTTCGGAACAGTCGGGATGGCGGTGATAGAGCTCCTCGGTGATCGTCAGGCCGAGCACCGAATCCCCGAGGAACTCCAGACGTTCGTTCGTCGGTAGTCCGCCGTGTTCGTAGGAGTAACTGCGGTGGGTGAGCGCCATGGTCAGTAGCCCGTCCGGCAGATCAACACCCAGCACCTTCAGCAGCAACCCGCGATCGACCGTCACGCGTCGTCTCCGGCTCGCTCCCGAAGCTCGGCTAGCTTGGCCCATCGAGGGTCGATCTGGTCATGTTGATGCCCGGGCTCTGCATTGGACAGCAAGATGCCGCACTGCTGACACAGTCCGGCGCAGTCTTGACCGCACACCGGCGAGAACGGCAGCGCCAACCCCACCGCGTCAATGATCGGCTGCTCGAGATCCACGGTTTCGGTACTACCGTTGCGCCCGACGCGGGCGATCTCGTCGGCGTCTGTGGTCTCGTCGGTCGTACTGTCCGGGTAGGCGAACAGCTCCGTGAGGTCGATAGCGACCTCACCGGAAATCGGCTGCAGACACCGGGCACACTCCCCCGCCGTGGGCGCCGTCACCGTCCCGGTGACCAGCACACCTTCGGACACCGACTCCAGCCGCAGCGTCAACTCCAGCAGCGCACCTTCTTCGACGGCCAACAACTCCAGGCCCATCCGCGAGGGACTAGGAACACTAATCTCCAGCGGCATCATCGAGCCGGGTCGCCGCCCAAGCCGGGTGACGTCGATCACCAACGGCGACCGTGATCCTCGGCGCGGGGCTGCGTTCGCATGCGTCGACATGCCCGTATCGTACGTTCAGCCCCCGGGCAAATGGTGTCAGCGGGCCGCGTAGTCGTGGGTTCCCGCCGCCGTGCGCAACTGGTGCCGACCACGCCCGACGGACCGCAGCGTGCCGTTGAGGAAGTCCTCGAACTCCGCCAGCTTGCTGTCGACATAGATGTCGCACTCACCGCGCAGCCGGTCCGCTTCCGAATGCGCTGAGTCAATCAAGCGAGTCGCCTCGGCGGTAGCCGTCGCCACGATTTCGGTCTGCGACACCAGGCGCTGCTGCTCCTTGATGCCTTCCTGCACGGCCTTCTCGTAGGTCAGGTTGCCGCTTTCGATCATCCGGTCCGCCTCGGACTTGGCTCGTCCGGTGCTGGCCTCGTACTCGCGTTTGGCAGCCGCCGCGATTCGGTCGGCTTCTTCCCGGGCCTCGCCCACCATCCGTTCGCTGTGCTGACGCGCCTCGGCGACCATGCGGTCGGCCTGGGACTTAGCATCGCTGAGCAGTCGATCGGCCTCTGCCCGCGCATGGTTGATCATCGAATCGGCCTCTGCGTTGGCCGTCGCCACGGTGGACTCGCAATGCTCCTTGGCCTCACGCAATAGCGCATCGCGAGCATCGAGCACGTCCTGTGCATCGTCGAGCTCACCGGGGATCGCGTCCTTGATGTCGTCGATCAACTCGAGGACATCGCCGCGGGGCACTACGCAGCCTGCCGTCATCGGCACACCGCGCGCTTCTTCGACGATCGCACCCATTTCATCGAGTGCTTCAAAAACTCGGTACACGACGACACCCCTCCAGGCCTAGTTGACAGTGACCAGTGTGCCTGGTGTTGCGCCTGTGACTCAGCTATCGACGCCGGTGTGTCGCCATCAATTGCATGTCCCGGCATTTGTGCGCTGCGGCGCCCAGCCAGATCGCGATTTCGGCCGATGCGACGATCCAGGCGCACACCGGGCGCGGTAGGTCAGCCTTCAGCGGCCAACTTGGCCTGCAACCGCGCATTCACCGGCTCTGGCAGCAGTGCGGAGACATCACCACCCAGCATCGCGACCTCCTTGGCCAATGAGGAGGACACGAACGAATACTGGGGGGTAGTGGCGACGAAGAATGTGTCGACACCCGCGATGTGTTTGTTCATCTGCGCCATCTGCAGCTCGTATTCGAAGTCGGTTCCCGTGCGCAGACCCTTGACGATCGCCGTCATTCCCCGGGCCTTGACGAAGTCGACCACCAGACCCTGCCCCGACTCCGCCCGCACGTTGGGCAGGTGGGCCGTCGACTCCTCGATCAGAGCGATCCGCTCCTCAAGGCTGAACATGCCCCGCTTGTTGGGGTTGACGAGCACCGCGATCACCAGCTCGTCGAACTGCACCGACGCCCGCTCGAAGATGTCGATGTGACCGAGAGTCACCGGGTCGAAGGATCCCGGGCACACCGCTCCACTCATGGAACTCGACGCTAGCAGGGACTTCAGTCGCGTTCGGCGAGCTCGATGCGGGTGTCCCCGTACCGACGCGCCTTCCAGGGCGACCAGCCATCCGGCCAGCCGACCTCGGGTCCTGACGCCGCGCGCTCCAGCACCGCGACCGTGCCCGGCATTGCCCATCCACCGGCGTCGAGCGCGACGAGCATGTCGCCCACCTGTGCCGTGTCGACGTCGTAGGGCGGGTCGGCGAACACTAGATCTATCGGCTGGGCGGCGCCGCCGGCCAGGACCGTCGCCACCGCACCGCGCCGCACCCGGGCTCCACGCACCCCCAGGCTCGCGATGTTCGCAGCGATCACCGCCGCTGCCGTGTCATCTGATTCGACGAACAGCACCGAGGAAGCTCCCCTGGACAGCGCCTCCAGACCCAACGCGCCTGAGCCGGCATACAGATCCAGCACATGCAGCCCGTCGAAGTCGATCCGCGCCGCCAACAGGTTGAACACGGACTCGCGAACGCGGTCGGTGGTCGGACGGGTCGGCCCAGGCTTAGACCGCCCGGACTTGTACTGCGGCACCGCGATTCGACGACCACCCAGCGTGCCAGCGATGATGCGGGTCAGGGCGATTCCCTACCCGCCGAACCGACCACCGCCAGCAGATCTCCACCTTCGACCTGCGCGGTGGCCGACACCGCGATGCGTGTGACGGTGCCCGCCCGAGGCGCGGTGATCGCCGCCTCCATCTTCATCGCCTCGATCGTGGCGATGGTCTGGCCTGCTTCCACCGCATCGCCCTCGGACACCGCGACGGTGACCACTCCGGCGAACGGCGCCGCGACGTGGTCCGGATTGGCGCGGTCGGCTTTCTCGGCGGCGGGTACCTCGCTGGCCACACTTTTGTCCCGGACAACCACGGGCCGCAACTGCCCGTTGATGATGCACATCACCGTGCGCATACCCCGCTCGTCCGGATCGGAGATCGCTTCGAGGCCGATCAGCAGCTCGACGCCACGCTCAAGTTTGACCCGGTGCTCGTCGGCGCGGCGCAGGCCGTAGAAGAATTGATTGGCCGACAAGCTCGAGGTGTCCCCGTAGAGTTCGCTGTGGGCCTCGTATTCCTTTGTCGGGCCGGGGAACAGCAGCCTGTTCAAGGTGCTCTGCCGCTCGGGGCCGGCATGGGTCAACGCCTCTTCGTCGGCAGCGCTGAGTACAGCCTGCGGCTTGGCAGGCGCGCGGCCGGCCAGCGCCTTGGTGCGCAGCGGCTCGGGCCAACCCCCCGGAGGGTCGCCCAGCTCACCGCGGAAGAACCCGATGACCGAATCGGGAATGTCGAATTTTTCTGGATCCGAGGCGAATTCGTCGGCAGTGATGCCCGCGCCGACCAGTGCCAGCGCGAGGTCGCCGACCACCTTCGAGGACGGCGTCACCTTGATCAGACGGCCCAGAATGCGGTCGGCGGCCGCGTAGCTGTCCTCGATCTCCTCGAATCGGTCACCCAGCCCCAGCGCGATGGCCTGCTGGCGAAGGTTGGAAAGCTGACCACCGGGGATCTGATGGTGATACACCCGACCGGTGGGAGTGGGCGGGCCGGCCGCCGCAACATCGAAGGGGGCGTACACCTTTCGCAGCGCCTCCCAGTAGGGCTCCAGGTCACAGACCGCCGACAGGGACAGTCCAGTGTCATACTTGGTATTCGCAGTTGCAGCAACGATCGAGCTCAGCGCCGGCTGGCTCGTTGTACCGGCCAACGGCGCCGACGCTCCGTCGACCGCATTCGCCCCTGCTTGCCAGGCCGCCAGGTAGGTCGCGAGTTGGCCACCCGGGGTGTCATGGGTGTGCACGTGCACGGGAAGGTCGAAGCGGCTCCGCAGTGCGCTGATCAGCATGGTGGCCGCCTGTGGGCGCAGCAGACCAGCCATGTCTTTGATCGCCAGAACATGCGCGCCGGCATCCACGATCTGCTCAGCGAGTTTGAGATAGTAGTCCAGCGTGTAGAGGTTCTCGGCGGGGTCGGACAGATCCCCGGTGTAGGACATCGCGACTTCGGCTACGGCCGTGTCGGTTTCACGCACGGCGTCGATCGCGGGTCGCATCGAATCGACATTGTTGAGCGCATCGAAGATGCGAAAGATGTCGATGCCCGTCGCAGTGGCTTCCTCGACGAACGCGTGGGTGACCGATTCCGGATAGGGCGTGTATCCGACGGTGTTTCGCCCACGAAGCAGCATCTGCAGGCAGATGTTGGGAACCGCTTCGCGCAACGCGGCCAGTCTCTCCCAGGGATCCTCTTTCAAGAACCGAAGTGCGACGTCGTAGGTCGCTCCGCCCCAGCACTCGATGGACAGCAGCTGCGGTGTGGTCCGCGCGATGTGGGGCGCCACCATCAACAGACTCGACGTGCGGATCCGGGTAGCCAGCAGCGACTGGTGGGCGTCACGGAACGTCGTGTCGGTGACACCCACCGACTTCGATTCCCGCATCCACCGGGCGAACGCCTCCGGCCCCACCTCGGAGAGCAGGTGCTTGCTCCCGCGTGGCGGCATGGCGTTGAGATCGATGTGCGGCAACTTGTCCTGGGGGTAGACAGTCGAGCGACGCGGACCGTGCGGCTGGTTGACGGTGACATCGGCGAGGTAGTTGAGGATCTTGGTACCGCGATCGGCCGGCGAGCGTGCCGTCAGCAGGTAGGGCCGCTCGTCGATGAACGAGGTGGTGATCCTTCCGGCCCGGAAGTCGGGGTCGTCGACCACCGCCTGCAAGAACGGAATGTTCGTCGAAACGCCACGGACGCGGAATTCGGCCAGCGCCCGATGCGCGCGCGCCACGGCAGCCGAAAAATCTCGGCCCCGGCAGGTGAGCTTGACCAACATCGAATCGAAGTGCGCACCGATCTCCGCCCCCAGATGCGCGCCGCCATCCAGCCGGATACCCGCTCCGCCCGGTGACCGGTAGGCGGTGATGCGCCCGGCGTCGGGACGGAAGCCGTTGGCGGGGTCTTCGGTGGTGATTCGGCACTGCAGGGCGAAACCCCGTGGCGCCCCCAATGTTTCCTGGCTCAGGCCAAGATCGGCGAGCGTCTCCCCCGACGCAATTCGCAGCTGGCTGGCGACCAAGTCCACATCGGTGATTTCCTCGGTGACGGTGTGCTCCACCTGGATTCGCGGATTGCATTCGATGAATACATGGCGCCCGCGCTCGTCGAGGAGGAACTCGACGGTGCCCGCACACGAGTAGTTGATCTCGCGGGCGAACGCGACGGCGTCGTCGCAAATCTTCTGGCGCAGCTCGTGAGCCAGGTTCGGGGCCGGCGCGAGCTCGATCACCTTCTGGTGCCGCCGCTGCACGCTGCAGTCACGCTCGAACAGGTGCATCACATTGCCAGTGGTATCGGCGAGTATCTGCACTTCGATGTGGCGCGGATTGAGCACGGCCTGCTCGAGATACACCGTCGGATCACCGAACGCCGACTCAGCCTCGCGACTGGCTGCTTCCACAGCCTCACCCAAGGCCGCGCGGTCGGTGACCCGGCGCATGCCCCGACCGCCACCACCGGACACCGCCTTGACGAACAGCGGGAACTCCATGTCGCGCGCGGCGTCGAGCAACTCGTCGACCGACGCGGACGGCGCCGACGACGCCAACACCGGCAGACCTGCCGCACGCGCTGCGGCGATCGCCCGAGCCTTGTTGCCTGTCAGCTCCAATACCCCCGAGCTGGGCCCCACGAACGTGATGCCATTGGCCGCACAGGCCGCGGCCAGTTCCGGGTTCTCCGAGAGGAATCCGTAACCCGGATACACCGCATCAGCCCCGGCCTGGGTGGCCACCCGGATAATCTCGTCGACCGACAGGTACGCCCGGACCGGGTGGCCGACGCTCCCGATCTGGTAGGACTCGTCTGCTTTCAGACGATGCAGGGAATTGCGATCCTCATACGGGTAGACCGCGACCGTCGCGATGCCCATCTCGTAGGCCGCGCGGAACGCACGGATGGCGATCTCGCCGCGATTGGCGACGAGCACTTTGGAGATCCGAGCGGTCACGGTTCACTCTAACCCTCGCGAATCCTCACGTCCTCGCGGTTCTCGACAATCAGATGAGGGTCGACCAATAGTTCCAGAAACGCACGAGAATCAGCAGAGCGACGGCGGTGAACCACAGCGCCACCACCGACCAGCGCCATGCGTAGAGCGTCCTGACCAGGACAGAGCCGCTGCTGTGGGGGGCCATGGCTATCGACGCGACTACCACCAGAAGCGGGATCGTCACCGCCCACACCACCATGCAGTAGGGGCACAGCGCGCCGATGCGGTACAGACTCTGGAAGATCAGCCAGTGCACGAACACCGCACCCAGCAGCGTGCCTACCGTCAGACCCGCCCAATACCAGCGCGGCAAGGGCACCTTGGTAACTGTAAGCACACCGGTTACGAGCACAACGGTGAAGGCGACGACACCGATCAACGGGTTGGGGAAACCGAACAGGGACGCCTGCGGAGTGATCATCACCGAGCCACAGGACAGCACCGGGTTGATGCTGCAGGTTGGCACATATTTCGGGTTGATCAGGATTTCGATCTTCTCGATCGTCAGGGTCAGCGCCGCGGCCAGGCCGACGACACCGGCGATCAGCACCCACAGCGCGCTGGCTCTGCCCACCGCGACCCCGGCGGGCCCAGCCCCCGACGGTACGGCCGGCGAAGATACCGAGTTAGGCGTCGATTCGGTCACCGTCACGGCGCCGGTGCTGGCTCCGGCGCGGGCTCCGGCGCTGCCGCATCGAGGCCGGGCACATCACCGACGATCTCTTTGATCTTGGCTACCAGGGCGTCCGGAGTGCTGGGTTCGTACTCCTCGCCATTGATACGAATCGTCGGGGTGGACTTGATGCCCGCGGCAGTGGCCATGCCACTGACCATATCGACGTAGGTGCCCTTGTTGATGCATTCGGGAACGGTTCCGCCGGCACCGGCCTGACGCGCGATCTCGATGAGACGATCGTTGTCCGGGAAGTCCGCCCCCATCTCACGGGGCTGCTGCGCATAGAGCGCTGCGCTGAATCGTTGGAACGCCTCGACGGACTCGTTGGCCACACAATAGGCCGCGCCCCCGGCACGCGCCGGGTAGTTCTGGTTCTGCGGACTGTCCAGGATGCCGACCATGTAGTAATCAGCAGCGATCGCACCGGAGTCGACGAGCTTTTTGATGGTGGGGCCGAACTGCTGCTCGAGGACGGCGCAGTGCGGGCACAGGAAGTCCTCGTACAACGACAGGACCACCTTCGGCTCTTCGGTGCCTTCCTTCTTGATCAGGCTGCTCGACTCCACCCTGATGGGCATCGTCTCGCCTGCGGTCGGCTTGTCCTCAGCCGACATCACGATGTAGAGCACTAGCACGACCGCGAAGATGACCACCACAGCGGTCAGACCGATCTGCACGAACAGGTTGCGCTTACGATCGGCTGCCCTCAGGTCGTAGCGCGGGTTCTTCTTGGGTTTGGAAGCCACGGCACACAGAGTACCGAGACCCCTCGGCGCGGCTAGCAGGCGCGGGTCAGATGGGCGCGCATCGCCGAGATGACCTCGGCGGTCGCGGTGGCGCTGGCACCGCCCAGCGGGAAGAAGTTGGCGAAGCCGTGCAACAGCGATCCGTACTCCCGATAGTCGACGGGCACGCCCGCCCGGCGCATGCCGTCGGCATAGCAGCGTCCCTCGTCGCGCAGCGGGTCGAACCCGGCGGTGACAACCAGCGCCGGCGCCAATCCAGACAGGTCGTCGGCAAGCAGTGGCGACACCAGCGGGTCTGCCATGTCGACGCTCGCCCCGGCGAGGAATCGGTCTCTGAACCAATCGATATCACGTTTGGTGAGGAAAAAACCGCGGGCAAACAGCGTCTTCGAGCGTGTTTGGGCCAGGTAATCGGTCACCGGATACAACAGCAGCTGCAACGCCGGTGGGATCTCCCGCTCATCGCGCGCCCGCATCGACACCACCGCAGCCAGGTTCGCTCCCGCGCTGTCCCCCGCTACCGCGACGCGCTGCGGATCGGCGCCCAACTCGGCCGCGTGCTCGCGGGCCCACAAGTAGGCGGCGTACGCGTCCTGCGAGCCCGCCGGCGCCTTGTGTTCGGGTGCCAGCCGGTAGTCCACCGACAGGACGTGGACTCGACCTGCCCGGCACATCTCACGGCACAGGTCATCATGGGTTTCGATGCTGCCGATCACATGACCGCCGCCGTGGTAGAAGACCAGCAACGGCGCGGCCGTTTTGTCGGTGCGGTAGTGCCGGGCCTGTACCGGGCCTACGGCACCCGTCAGCGCAAGATCAGTGACTTCGGCGACCGGAATGTGTTTCTTGAAGCCGCCCACGAGTCGCTCCAACCGAGCGCGAGCCGCGACATGGTCGTCGTCGGCGACCAACCCGTCGAGGCCGAGCGCCTGCTGACCGGCCAGCATCAGCTGCAGGGTCGTATCCAGGGTGTTGCCGTCGAGGGTGATCGAACGGCCGCCCAGCAGCAGGCGCTTGACGCGATCCGGAATGTGCGGCAGCCCACGCAGCAATATGGCTGCAACCCTGTCGGTGACGGCGTCCAGGGCTCGTGCCTCGCGACGTACCAGCGGGTCTGCAGCGTCCCGCTCCATCTCGCTCTTCGTCATGTGCACTCCATCGTCTACCCACGACCCTACGCCGGGGCGACATGACGAAACTCCCGGGCGGGGCGATGATTAGGAGCCTTACCGCCACGGCAATATAGTCATCGGCGAAACCATCTCCCGCACCAGACACGATCGTCTTGGGCGGGATTTCGGTGGACGTGAATTCCACTTCAGCAGGGTAGGTGACATGACCTCGGCGGCAGCGATTCCCACCGTCACGCTCAACGACGACAACACGATGCCGGCGCTCGGCCTCAGTGTGGGCCAGTTGCCGGAGTCCGACACCGAAGCCGCTGTGCGGGCTGCGCTGGAAGCCGGCTACCGGCTGATCGACACCGCAGCCGCAGACGGCAACGAGGAAGCGGTCGGGCGCGCGATCGCCGCGTCTGGGGTGCCCCGTGACGAGTTGTTCATCACGACGAAGCTGGCCACTCAGGACCAGGGCTTCCAGTCGTCACAAGACGCCCTCCAGGCCAGCATCGAGCGGCTCGGCCTCGAGTACGTCGACCTGTACCTGATCCACTGGCCCGCCGGTAATCCGGACAAGTTCGTCAACAGCTGGGGCGGGATGATGAAGTCCAAGGAGGATGGCGGCACCCGCTCGATCGGCGTCAGCAACTTCCACGCCTCACACCTCGATGACATCATCAGCCTTTCGTTCTTTCCCCCGGCCGTCAATCAGATCGAACTGCATCCGCGGCTGAATCAGGCCGAGCTTCGCGCGGTCAACGCTGAGCACGGCATCGCCACCGAGGCTTACGGGCCCCTCGGCGGGGGTAACCTCCTCGAGAACGACGGGGTCACCGCAGTTGCCCGCACCCTGGGCAAGACGCCGGCGCAGGTGCTCATTCGGTGGAACCTGCAGCTGGGCAACATCGTCGTTCCCCGCTCCTCATCCCCGGAGCGGATCAAGTCCAACCTCGAGGTATTCGACTTCGAACTGACCGACGATCAGATGGCTGCCCTCAACGGTCTCGACGACGGCACCAGATTCCGTCCGGACCCCGAGACCTACACCGGAAGCTGACCGACCGGTTCTCTACTAGGTCATGTAGTAGTAGTGCCGGTAAAGTCCGTCAGATGGGAACGCCGAAGTCACGCGCGCGCTCGTTGCGCGGCGGATTGGTCGGCATCGCCTCGGCCGTGATGACAATCGGCGCCCATGCCGCGGCCGGCGGTGGCGTCCCCAGTGGCGGAGCCTTGGTCATGTCGCTATTGGCCTGCGCCACCCTGGGAACGGCGGTCGGTAGTCTGCGGTTGGCCGGTCGCCAAGCCCGACGGCTGGCCACCCTAGCCGCGCTATGTGCCGCGCAGTTGCTGGGGCACGCGATCTTGGTGGCGGCGGGCCACCAGCACGGCAGTGCGCAGGACCTGAGCGCGTCGATGACCGCCACCCATCTCGCGGCGGCCGCGATCCTGGCCGTCGCCATCACCGCAGTCGAGCACTTATACCTGGTCTGCGCATCGGTACTGTGCTGGTTGCGGCTGTTCGCCGCGGCTGAAAGAGCCGCCGCCAAGCAGCTACGACGCGCGGTTGCGCGCGGTTTCGTCGCACAGTCGGCATTGCGGTGTCCGGGTCTGGGGATGCGTGCCCCACCCTTTGGTTGTATTGCCGCCTAGGTTCGGCATACCCGCGGTCATGTCCGGCATGTCCGCCGAACACGACACCCTCAATCCGACCACCCCAAGTCGAAAGAAACTCATATGCCTGACAGCAGAATCCGCACCATCGCCGGCGCTATCTTGGCCGCCGCCGCCCTTGTCAGTTCCGGTTGCACCTCATCGTCAGAACATCAGGACGACACCATGGCGTCCACTGTGACAATCGAGAATCAGTGGGCCAGCTCGGCGGACACGGGTATGGCCGCAGTCTTCGGAACGCTCAACAACACCGGACACCATGAAGCGCGTATCGTCGGCGGTGAGTCACCGCTCGCCGGTCGCGTCGAAATTCACGAAGTCACGTCCGAAGGCACCGGTGCGAAAACAATGCGTCCCAAAGCGGGCGGTATCGCCGTACCCGCCGACGGCACACATGATCTGGTTCCCGGTGGCGACCACATCATGCTGATGGACCTCAGTCAGCCGCTGAAGCCGGGAGCTGATGTCGATCTCACGGTGATGTTCGAGGATGGTTCCACGCTGCCGGTCACAGCCCAGGTCCGCGATTTCCCGGGTGCCGACGAGGACTACCAACCGAACGCCGACACACCCGCCGAGGTGCCGCACCACGATCATGGCTGACGCCCCGGAGCGCCGGGGCTTCACCGTCAAGCGGCGGCGCCTGCTCACCGGTGGCGCCGCAGCATTGGCCGCTGGTGCAGCCATCACCCAGTGCAGCGCCGCCCAGTCCGCTGGTTCGGCACGTGAATCGCGCAGTGCGGCAGAGCCATTCCATGGTGTGCACCAGTCCGGCATCGTCACGCTCCCGCAAGCCCACGCGCTGTTCGTGGCACTTGATCTCAAGCCACTGCCGGATCGTGGGCCACTCGAGACTCTCGCGGCCGTTCTCAAATTGTGGACCGCCGATGCTGCGCGGCTCACTCAGGGCCGGCCGGCACTGGCTGACACCGAGCCCGAATTGGCTTTACAGCCAGCACGGCTCACCGTCACCGTCGGCCTGGGTCCGACGCTGTTCGAGCGTGTCGGGCTGACTCATCTGCAGCCACCGACGGCGAGCGAGTTGCCCGCGTTCTCGACCGATCGCCTAGACCCCACGTGGTCGGGCGGCGATATTCTGCTTCAGATCTGCGCCGATGATCCGGTGGTCGTCTCACACGCCAGTCGCGTCCTGCTCAAGAATGTGCGCAGCATGACTCGACAGCGTTGGCGACAGTCCGGTTATCGGCCCACGGTCGGTTCTGACCGCCCCGGGGGCAGCATGCGCAACCTGATGGGGCAGGTCGACGGGACCGCTAATCCGCATGATGCGGCGGCGTTCGACAGCCAGGTCTGGGATCGCGGCTCGGAGCAACCGTGGTTCGCGGGCGGCACCGTCCTGGTTCTTCGGCGAATTCGTGCCGAACTGGACACCTGGGACGAACTTGACCGGGCAAGCAAGGAACTCACCATGGGTCGAAGGCTCGACAACGGCGCCCCGCTGACTGGCGAGCGCGAAACCGACGAACCCGACTTCTCCGCCAGCGTCAACGGTATTCCGGTGATTCCGCCCAATGCCCACATCGCACTGGCTCGACCTCACAACGACGGAGAACAGTTCCTGCGTAGGCCGTATAACTACGACGATCCCCCGGCCAATGGCCAAACCACAAATAGCGGACTGATCTTCGCCGCCTACCAACGGGATCCGGAACGACAGTTCATTCCCGTGCAGCGCCGACTCGCCGAAGCTGATGCGCTCAATCCGTGGGTGACGACGGTCGGCTCGGCCTTATTCGCGATGTTGCCGGGCGCTGCAGAGGACGGCTACCTGGGAGAGACGCTGCTCGGATAGCGCTCCCCAATCTCATCGTCTTCCTCCGGGGGCTCGGGATCATCGGCGCCGCGGCGTCGCAGGTTGAGCACCGCTTCGACCGCCAGCACTAGGAGCAGCGAGACCCCGAAGGCCGGGAAGATCACCCCGAGCGCAACCGCGGCGATCGACACCGCCACCACAGTGCGTTTCGGCATCGCGGCGCGGGTGGCGGAGCTGACCGAGCCAGGCAAGCCGGTGCCACCCGCAGGTCGCCGATTCCACCACATGAGGAAGCCGGTCAGCACGCTGGTCAACACACCCAGGCACGCGATGGTGCCCAGAATGCGGGTCACGACTCCCAATTGGTTGCCCATGTGCATCGCGATGCCCAAACTGGTCAACCGAGAAAGCACACCATCGTTGTCTGCGGTGGCGTTGGCGATAGTCGCTCCGCTGAACTGGTCGAGATACAGGGTGCGCTGTTCGGACAACCTCTGCGGCCATGCGTTGACCACCGCGTAGCTACCATATTCCGTCGTGCCGTCGGCGATGGAATTCGACGGCGGGATGATCGCGTAGCCCGGCACCATTCCTTCATCATCGGCGATCCGTTGAATGTCGGCGAAAGACAGTCGCGACGCAACGTGACCGGCGGGTTGCGAGGAATACACCGGGTCGTCGGTGGCCGCCCACGCGATCCGTCGACCCAACCGGTCGTAGTCGCCCATCATCGCCGGCGTCGACGGGGCCTCAACGCTCGTCGATGGGGTCACCGTCGACGAGAATGCCCGCCAGTTCTCACCCCAGTACCGCGACCAGGTCAGCCCGGACAAGATGTAGCCGATCAGGATGACCGCCAGCACGACGCCGGTGAGTGCGTGCAGATCCCGCCAGCGAATTCGGCCACCGCTGCCCCACCGCACCTTCAACAGTGGCTTCGTGGCTTCGATCGCCCGAGGCCACCATAGGTAGAGGCCACTGGCGAGCAACACCAGAATCCACACCGCGGTCACCTCCATCCAGAGGTTTCCGACACCGACGGAGATCGTGGCGTCCGGATACTCCGACGGGTTGATCAGATGACCTAATGACGGCAACTGAATCTTCGGCCCGTCATTGCCGAACATCCGATGCACTTGGTTCGCGAAACCCACCAGGCCGGACAGCTGGCTGCGCTGCCCGAGGTACTGCCCGGTGTACGGGTTGACGAACACTTGGGTGAGATCGCTTTCCCCGGAGGGATTCTCGAGAGCTTCCGGAGGTATGAAGTCGACCCGGGTGGACCGTCCCGGACCGTCGGCCGGCGTGACCGCATCCAGGGCGAAATCAACACCCACGTGCTGTTGGGCGGTCGCAACCTGATCGTCGAGCGGAACCGTGCCCTGCCCTTCGGTGACCACGAACAGGCCACGGTTCAGCCACGAGTCGAGCGGCTGGCTGTACAGAATGACCAGCCCCGAGCAAGCCAACACCACCAAGACCGGCGCGGCGAACAAGCCCACCCAGAGATGGAGGCGCCACGTGGTGTTCAGCGTCGATTTCATCGCGCGTTCACGGCATTGGTCGAAAATGTCGCATTCACGCCGATCAGGCTACTCAGCAGGGTGGCGGGTCGTGGGTCGTGGGCACCACCAACGACTACACCGTTCCCCCTGGCCCCGCAGCGGCCGCACTCGATCTGACCGAGCGCCTATATGGGCGGGGTTCGGAATTGTGACAGTCGCCCAACGGCGGGCTCCGGGGGAAGATAGCATCGTCCAATGCTCAATAAACGGGCACGTAGGCGAATGCTTTACGGTTATGGGTCAACG
>CAZCHU010000002.1:0-22091 GCA_964498215.1 uncultured Mycobacterium sp.
CCGACATCACGTCCAACACCTACTGGGACTGGTTCCTGGACCACAACTACATCGCGTTCATGGCCAATTCGGTTGTGACACAGTTCCTGGAGACGTTCAAAGAATTCCCGCCGCGCCGGGAGCCCGCCTCGTTCACGATCACCAACGCGGTGGAAAAGCTCAACGACTACCTCCAGACCGTGGGCGGCTGACTTGGGGCCGCTCAACTCCTGGGCCGACGGACCCACGAAGAAGGCCATTGTCGACTTCGTCAGCCGGGTCACCCTGGATGACGGACCGGACTACGTTGCGCCCGAGGCGCGCATCGCGGTATTCGACAATGATGGAACCCTCTGGTGTGAGAAACCGGCGTACATCCAGTTGGACTTCCTGGTTCGGCGGTTGGCCGCACAGGCCGCCCGGGACCCGGCGCTGAAAGACAAGCAGCCGTACCAGGCCGCCGCCGCCGGCGACCTGGGATGGTTCGGCGACGCCGTGACCAAGCATTACCGCGGCGATGACTCAGCGCTCAAAGTCCTTGCCGGAGGCATACTCTCAGCGTACGCAGGTCTCACTGTGGAGGAACACGCCGAGCAGGTCGTCGCCTTCTTTGACAGCGCCACCCACCCGACACTCAAGCGGCCCTACACGGCGTGCGGCTACCTACCGATGGTCGAGTTATTGCGGTTCCTTGAGGCCAACGGGTTCACCAATTACATCGCCTCCGGCGGCGGGCGAGACTTCATGCGCCCGATCACGTCGCAGATGTATGGGATACCACCGGAACGGGTGATCGGAAGCTCGGTGGGGCTCGACTTCGAGGACGGCCAGTTGACCACAAGCTCTAAACCGGAGTTCCTCAACGACGGGCCGGTCAAGGTCGTACGAATCTGGGATCGCATCGGCCGACGACCGATACTCGCCGCTGGCAACTCCAACGGCGACATCGAGATGCTGGAATACACGCACGCCGGAGGCCCGTCCCTGCCGATCCTGGTGCGCCACGACGACGCTGACCGCGAATTCGACTATGCCGCGGGGGCGGAGAAGGCGCTTGAGGTAGCAAGCAACAATGGCTGGGTCGTGGCCAGCATCCGTGATGACTGGACCAGCGTCTTCAGTGACTAACCCCCTTCGTCAATCCGACATCCGGGCGAGAAAGTGCGAGTGTGAGTGACCAAAACGTCGATTTCGACGGGAGTTGGGCCTGGATTCCGCCGCAAACGGCCAGGCTGGGGTCTGACGACCACTACCCCGAGGAAGGCCCCGTGCGGCAGGCCGGCGTCGGCGGCTTCTGGATGCAGAGAAACCAGGTGACCAATGCCGAGTTCGCCGCCTTCGTCTGCGAGACCGGCTATGTGACAGTGGCCGAACGCCCGCTCAACCCCGAGGATTATCCCGGAGCCCCCTCGCAAAACCTCCAGCCCGGCTCGATGGTCTTCCGGCGCACCGACGGTCCGGTAGACCTCCGCCACATCGATCAGTGGTGGCGGTGGACACCGGGCGCATGCTGGAATCACCCGCGTGGCCCACGCTCAACCCTGAAGAACCGCGGTGACCACCCCGTGGTCCACGTCGCGTTCGAAGACGCGGCGGAATACGCGAATTGGGCCCACTGCGATCTTCCCACCGAGAACGAGTGGGAGATCGCCGCGCGAGGTGGCCTCGACGCCGCCACCTATACCTGGGGTAACGAGCCAGAACACCCTGGCCAGCGGCTCGCGAACTACTGGCATGGCGAGTTCCCGTATCTGCCCGACACCGGGTATGGCCAGACCGCGCCGGTGGGCAGCTTCCCGGCAAACGGCTACGGACTATTCGACATGGCCGGCAACGTCTGGGAGTGGACCACCGACTGGTATGCAGATACCCGAGCGGCCGGATCATGTTGTGCCGCAGATAGTTATGACCCCGCGCAACCTCAATTTCGAATACCACGAAGGGTGATCAAAGGCGGGTCTTTTCTCTGCGCCGACAGCTACTGCCAGCGCTATCGGCCCGCGGCGCGCCGACCGCAGATGGTCGACACCGGGATGAGCCACATCGGCTTCCGCTGCATCAAGCGCGAGTAGCGTGGCGCGAGAACAGGTTCCACTCCAACATCGAAGGGTCGATCGGATGGGATGGGGCATGGCATGAGATTGGCGGAACCATCGTGAGCGCTGCCGGAAAACACGCGATCGTCACCGGTGCGGGTTCGGGGATCGGCGCGGCGCTGTGCCGCGCGTTGGATCTGGCGGGCGCGCACGTGGTCTGCACCGACATCGACGGCAGCGCCGCCGAAGCGACGGCCTCGACGCTCGGGCCGCACGCTCGCTCGGCGCGTCTGGACGTCACCGACGCCGCGGCGGTACAGGCCGCCGTCGATGCGGTAGTCGATCGCGCAGGACGACTGGACTTGATGTTCAACAACGCCGGCATCGTCTGGGGCGGTGACACCGAACTACTCACGCTCGACCAATGGAACGCGATCATCGACGTCAATATCCGCGGAGTGGTGCACGGCGTGGCCGCAGCTTATCCGCAGATGCTGCGCCAAGGCCACGGCCACATCGTCAACACCGCATCGATGGCCGGACTCACCGCCGCCGGACAGGTGACGAGCTATGTGGCCACCAAGCACGCCGTCGTCGGGCTGTCGATGGCACTCCGATCGGAGGCGGTCCCCCGCGGCGTCGGGGTCCTGGTGGTCTGCCCGGCCGCCGTCGAGACCCCGATTCTGGACAAGGGCGCGGTCGGGGGCTTCGTCGGGCGCGACTACTTCCTGCCGTCTCAGGGGGGCAAGCCGTACGACGCCGATCGACTGGCACGCGACACCTTGCGCGCGATCGATCGCAACAAGGCGATCCTGGTTAAACCTGCAGCCGCGCAGGCACCGTGGCTGCTCGCGCGGGCGGCGCCGGTGCTGATGAACCGGCTGGCGATGCGATTCGTGGCCGGGCAGCGGTCGCGCCAGAGCATCAGATCGCCGTCCGGCGCGGCCGACTCGGGATAAAGTTGCGCTCGGCGTTCACGGGAGGGCGGTATGTCACAGGATTTCACCCTCACGCGAAAGCGTGCCCTAGCCGTAATAACGGTGATCGCCCTCGGGTTCGGGGCCTACTTCCTGCGCGACTACGTATTGCTGATAGCTGTGGCTGCCGTACTGGCCTACCTGTTCAACCCTCTGTACCAACGCCTGCGGGCGAGGACGAACGTCGGGGTGTCGGCGACGGTCACACTGCTAGCAGCGATAGCGACCGTCGCCGTGCCACTGACCGGTGTGGCTTTTCTCGCCTTCCTGCAGATCAGCCAGATGGTGAACAGCGTAAGCTCCTGGGCCGCGCAGACCGACTTCACCGCGCTGGCCCAGCGTCTGCTCGATTCTGCCAACGAGGCGCTGACCCGCATCCCCCTCATCGACGTAACCCTGACCCAGGACTCGGTTCGCGACGCGGCCACCAAGCTCGGCCAGAACAGTGGGCAGGCCGCCCTCGGGCTTCTGCGCGATTCGGCCGGCAGCATCGTCACTTTGATCACCGCGCTGATCGTCTTCCTCTACGTCTTCCTCGCCTTTTTGACCCAGGGAGACAGGGTTGTGGCGCTGTTTCGCGAACTGAATCCGTTGGGAGAAGAGGTTTCCGACATCTACCTGGCCAAGGTGGGGGCCATGGTGTCCGCGACCGTGAAAGGCCAGTTCATCATCGCCGTGTGTCAGGGAGCGGCCGGTGCCATCTCGATCTACATCGGCGGTATCCACGACGGCTTCTTCATGTTCCTCATCTTCCTGACGGCGCTGTCGTTCATCCCGCTGGGTAGCGGGATCGTCACGATCCCGCTCGGAATCGGCATGGCGATATTCGGGAACGTTGGGGGTGGAATCTTCGTCGTGGTGTTCCACCTCATCGTGACGACGAATATCGACAACGTCCTGCGTCCATTCCTGGTGCCCAAGAGCGCTCACCTGCACCCGGCCCTGATGCTGGTGTCGGTTTTCGCGGGCCTGACGATGTTCGGATTCTGGGGAATCGTATTGGGCCCGGTATTGATGATCGTCATAGTGACGACGATCAGCGTCTACCGGGCGGTCGACAAAGGGGTGCCGCTGGCGTCGCTCGCCAGCGCCGGTCAGCCGGATGACGACGCCGACGACGAGGTCCCCCGATGGCGCCGACTGCTGACTAGAGGGCGGCCCAAACTCAAGCCCGGTCACCCGCGGGAACCCGACGCCGAGACCGAACCGGCCGCGGCTCCCGCTTCTAAGTCAGACGAGACTTGAGGAATTCCACCACGCGTTCGCGCGCTTCGTAGGCCGGATGTCCCGGCTGCTCACGGACCTCGAGGGTCAGCACGGAGTGTGCCATCCGGCCGAACCCGTGCTCGTTGCCGGGTTTGGAGTTGATCTCGATCACCTCGAAGGCGTCGCCGAGGCGGGCCTTGAGCGTCGTAAACCTTGCGCCCGGTGACAGCGGATCCTCGCTGAAACGCAGCCCCAGCGCACACAGTCCCTCGTCGGATGCCCGGCGTTCGACGACCTTCAACTCGGCTTCCGACAGGCCCGGATCGGCTTTCTGCTTCGCCGTCAGCCCTATCGGCAGCGACGGCTGACTCATCACCGGGGCCAGCACACTGTCGTCCACCGCGGCTGCCAGGGCGAAGCCGCCGCTCCAGCACTGGCCGATCACACCCACGCCCTTGCCCGGCGTCCGTTCGTTGAGGTCGCGGGCCAACGCCCGCAGGTAGTGAGCGATCGGCCGGTCGGCATTGGTCGCGAACGCCGCAAACTCTTTGGCCACGCATCCGCGCAGCATCACCGGCACCGCACCCGGCCGGATACCCGGTGCGCCCGGCGTGCCGTACAGCGACGGGGAAGCCACCGTGAAACCGTTGTCCACCAGGTGATTACCAAGAGCCAACACACCGGGATGCAGGCCGGGCATCTCAGGGATGAGCACGACGCCAGGCCCGGCTCCCTTGGTGTACACGTCATAGGTGAAGCCGGCCGCCGAGAACGGCGCCATACTCCATCCAGTGAGGTCGGCCTCGGGTGAGCTCATGGCATCTCCTGTGTCACGTAGCCGGCAGCGGCGGCTGAGATTGGGTCGCAGCCGCCAGCGTACGGTACTCGTCGGTACCTGCGGCTCCCCTCAGCGCGATCTGCGCAGGCCCGTCAGGGCCGGGCAACTGGGTGGTCCACACCGGCTCGGCTGGGTTCCCTTCGCGATCGCTGCCCTGGTAGACGACCCATGTGACGCCAGCTACGTCCTCCGTTCCGGTCGGGACCAGGTCAGCACTAATCGAGGCGATCAGCTTGTCCTCGTCGGCGTTGCTCTGCGTCAGGCTCAGGTACCGGCCGCTAGGGGTCAGGTAGCCCACGATCGAGCTGACCGCGCGCACGGGCTGGCCGGTCACCGGGTCGGTGCGCCCCCCGTCGATTCCGTTACGGCTACCCGAGTTCGAGCGCCACCCGTCGGGCAGCGCAGGTAACCGGATGGGAATCTTGAGCGCGTCGGCGTCGGCCTGCAGCGCCGCCGGTGCGTCGTAGTTGGGCACCGGTCCGGGCCCGGGGCCGGTCGGCGAGAACGAGCACATTCCGAGCAGGCCGGCCAGGATCACACAGGCCAGCACCAGCGGCGCCATCGACCAGAACATGTCGCGACCGTCATGCAGAAGGCGCGGCTTGGCAGGGCGGGGCGCCGGAGCCGCGTAGCCCGATGGAACCTCGCGGCCTGGGTCTTCAGGCTCGCTGCCCGGGTCACTGCTGACCCGATGTCCCGGCTCGGGCGGCGTCGTCATGACTGCCAGTATCCCAGCTCCCGATCGTGGACCCGCTAATGGGAGAATCTTGCCCATGACCGCAGCACGTCGTGAAGCGCCGGACCGAAATCTCGCCCTCGAGCTCGTGCGGGTGACCGAGGCGGGAGCGATGGCCGCAGGGCGCTGGGTCGGCCGGGGCGACAAGGAAGGCGGCGACGGCGCGGCGGTCGACGCGATGCGCCAACTGGTCAAGTCGGTATCGATGCGCGGTGTCGTCGTGATCGGCGAGGGCGAGAAGGACAACGCGCCGATGCTCTACAACGGCGAGGAAGTCGGCAATGGAGACGGGCCGGACTGCGACTTCGCGGTCGACCCGGTCGACGGCACCACGCTGATGAGCAAGGGCATGCCCAACGCCATCTCCGTACTGGCCGTGGCCGAACGCGGCGCCATGTTCGATCCATCGGCAGTCTTCTACATGAACAAGATCGCGGTCGGCCCCGACGCCGTGGACGTCATCGACATCACCGCCCCGATCGGCGAGAACATCCGGGCTGTCGCCAGGGCGAAGAACTTGACCGTCGCTGACCTCACCGTGTGCGTACTGGATCGGCCCCGCCACAACCAACTGATGGCCGATGTGCGCGAAGCCGGCGCCCGAATCCGGCTGATCTCCGACGGCGACGTCGCCGGTGCCATTGCGGCGTGCCGACCCGATTCGGGTACCGACCTTCTCGTCGGCATCGGCGGCACCCCGGAGGGCATCATCACCGCCGCGGCAATCCGGTGCATGGGCGGGGCGATCCAGGCTCAACTCGCCCCGACCGATGACGCCGAGCGGCAGAAGGCCCTAGATCGCGGGCATGACCTCGATCGGGTGCTGAACACCGAGGATCTGGTTTCCGGGGAGAACGTGTTCTTTTCCGCTACCGGCGTCACCGACGGCGACCTCCTCAAGGGCGTGCACTACTACGGTGGCGGGTGCACCACGCAGTCGATCGTGATGCGCTCCAAGTCCGGCACCGTCCGGACGATCGAGGCCTACCACCGCCTATCCAAGCTCAACGAGTACTCCGCAGTCGACTTCACCGGCGACAAGTCCGCCGCACATCCGTTGCCGTAATCACCGACACCAGAAGGGCACACATGAGCACCGACGCCGCTGTTCAGAAGGAAGCTGGCAAGTACCGGATCGAGCACGACACCATGGGCGAAGTGAGGGTGCCGGTCGATGCGCTCTGGCGCGCGCAGACTCAGCGGGCAGTGGAGAATTTCCCGATCTCCGGCCGCGGCCTGGAACGGACTCAGATCCGGGCACTCGGCCTACTCAAAGGCGCGTGTGCCCAGGTCAACAAGGACCTCGGTAAGCTCGCCCCAGAGAAAGCCGACGCGATCATCGCCGCCGCAGAAGAAATCGCCGACGGTCGCCACGACGACCAGTTCCCCATCGATGTCTTCCAGACCGGTTCGGGTACCAGCTCGAACATGAACGCCAACGAGGTCATCGCCAGCATTGCGGCAGCCGCGAATCCGCCGGTTACCGTCCACCCGAATGACGACGTGAACATGTCGCAGAGTTCGAACGACACATTCCCAACGGCGACACACATCGCGGCCACTGAAGCCGCTGTGCGCCATCTCATTCCAGCGCTGGAGGTACTCCACGAATCACTAGCGGCAAAGGCCCGCCAGTGGCACACGGTGGTCAAGTCCGGACGCACCCACCTGATGGACGCTGTCCCGGTGACGCTCGGCCAGGAGTTCGGCGGTTATGCGCGCCAGATCGAGGCCGGTATCGAGCGAGTCAAAGCGGCGCTGCCCCGTCTGGGTGAACTCGCCATCGGCGGCACGGCGGTGGGCACCGGCCTCAACGCTCCCGACGGATTCGGCCCCAAGGTCGTCGCGGTTCTGGTCAACCAAACCGGAATCGCCGAATTACGCACAGCCACCAATTCTTTCGAAGCTCAAGCGGCGCGCGATGGGTTGGTCGAAGTATCTGGTGAACTGAAGACGATCGCCGTCTCGCTGACCAAGATCGCTAACGACATCCGCTGGATGGGGTCGGGCCCGCTCACCGGGCTGGGCGAGCTACAGCTGCCCGACCTCCAGCCGGGTAGCTCGATCATGCCGGGCAAGGTCAATCCCGTACTCCCCGAAGCCGTGACGCAGGTCGCCGCACAGGTCATTGGCAACGATGCCGCCGTCACCGTCGGCGGTCTGTCGGGCGCGTTCGAGCTCAATGTCTACATCCCGATGATGGCCCGCAATGTGTTGGAATCGTTCACACTGCTGGCCAACGTCTCGAAGTTGTTCGCCGCCAGGTGCATCGACGGCCTGGTGGCCAACGAACAGCACCTGCGGGAGCAGGCTGAGTCATCGCCGTCGATCGTGACACCGCTGAACTCCGCGATTGGGTACGAGGAGGCCGCCAAGGTCGCCAAGGAAGCCCTCAAGGAACGCAAGACGATCAGGCAGACCGTCATCGACCGTGGGCTGATCGGTGACAAGCTCTCCGAGGAGGAGTTGGACCGACGCCTCGATGTGTTGGCCATGGCGAAGGTCCGCGACGGCCAATAACGGAATTTCGGGCGTCAGGGCAGTGCGCTCGGGCTGATCTCCTCAAGCATCTCGGTGACCAGCGCCGCGATGGGCGAGCGCTCGCTGCGCAGCAGGGTGATGTGCGCGAACAGCGGATGGCCCTTCAGCTTCTCGATCACTGCCGCGACACCATCGTGACGGCCGACACGCAGGTTGTCCCGCTGAGCGACATCGTGGGTCAGCACCACCCGCGAGCCCGTGCCCAGCCGCGACAACACGGTGAGCAGGACGTTTCGCTCCAAGGACTGCGCCTCGTCAACGATCACGAACGAGTCGTGCAGCGACCGTCCACGGATGTGGGTCAGCGGAAGTACTTCGAGCATGCCGCGCGCAAGCACTTCCTCAAGCACGGCCGGGCTGGCGAGGCCCTCGAGAGTGTCGAAGACGGCCTGGGCCCAGGGCCCCATCTTCTCATTCTCGCTGCCGGGCAGGTAGCCGAGTTGTTGTCCGCCGACCGCATACAACGGACGGAACACGACCACCTTGCGATGAGTACGTCGCTCCAGCACGGCCTCCAGCCCCGCGCACAGGGCCAGCGCAGACTTCCCGGTGCCCGCCTTGCCGCCGAGTGACACAATGCCGACAGATTCGTCGAGCAGCAGATCCAGCGCCACTCGCTGCTCAGCGGAGCGGCCGCGCAGACCGAACACCTCGCGGTCACCGCGCACGAGTTGCACTCGTTTGTCCGCGTTGACCCGGCCCAGCGCATGGGAGTTGCTGCCCAGCAACCGGATCCCGGTATGGCATGGAAAATCGCGAGCAGCCTCCAGCTCAATCTCGCCGTCTGCGAACAGCCCATCGACCTCCACACCGGAGACTTCGAGCTCGGCCATCCCGGCCCATCCGGAGGTGATGACGTCCTGTGCGTGGTATTCGTCTGCCGCCAACCCGACGGCGCCGGCCTTGACCCGAAGCGGAATATCCTTGCTCACCAACGTAACTCGCTTGCCTTCCGCGGCGAGGTTGGCAGCGCAGGTCAATATCCGCGAATCGTTGCTGTCGGTCCGAAACCCAGCGGGGAGCACGGTGGGATCGCTGTGATTGAGCTCGACGTGCAGAGTGCCGCCATGATCGCCTACCGGAATCGGCTGGTCCAGCCGCCCGTGTTCAAGACGCAGATCATCGAACATCCGGAGTGCCTGCCGGGCGAACCAGCCAAGCTCGTGATGATGCCGCTTGGCTTCCAACTCACTGATGACTACCAACGGAACGACCACCTGGTGTTCGGCGAACCTCATACACGCCCAGGGATCGGAGAGCAGTACGGAGGTGTCGAGCACGAAGGTCCGACTCGGGCCCGATTGCTGGCTCCGCCAGCCCTGCGATTCAGTCACTTAACGCTCCTGAGACTGCGCGAGTTCATGCGGCCCCACACGAACATCTCGGTGGACACACAGCGGTCTCCAGGACCGGGGCCGGTCCTTTGTGATCGAAAGATCGGGACCGCCCGGACAGCAGAGCATGTCGCTAGCCATCGAAAACGACGCTACTCCGGGTGTGGCTGCAGCGCCTCGCAGACGCGCCGAAGCGGATAGGTGCGCGGATTAACAGCTGATGAACTGCCGCAACTGGGGCTCGTCGGCCAGACCCCACGCGGTGATGCGCTCGGAGATGACCCGGCGCAGCTCGTCCTGATCGAAGATCCCTGCCTCTGCGACAGCGGCCACCTTGTCGCGATACGCGGCGATGTCGGCACCCACGACGTCGAGCTCGCTCGCCCGGCGCGCGATCGCCTCGATCGTCTCGCCGCGGGCTGTGACCAGGCAATGGCCGACGAGATTGGCGAAGAACTCCTCATGACGTTCCTCATCTTTGGCGATCCTGCCGACCAGCCCCTTGAGCGTCGGCTCGGTGATCTGCGCCTGCAGGTTGCGGCAGAACACGGAGTGCGCGCGTTCGAAGAAGGCCATGAACGCCAGGGTTTCCAGCTGGCTATAGGTATCGGCCCGATACCCCTTCATGACATGTTCGACGCGGACGTCCTCGTTGGCGGCGGGGTCGACCTCACGGGTGACGACCAGGTAGTTGCGCAGCGCGATGGCGTGCAGGTGCTCCTCGGCGGTCCAGCGCCCCATCCAGCGGCCCCACTTGGCCTCGAGGATGAAGTGCTCCACGAGCTCGCGATGGTAGCCGGCAAGATTGTCCTTGGTGATCAGGAGAATCTCCAGCGCATCGGTGATGGGCTTGGGCAGCGTCACAGCAGCCGGATCCCAATCGGTCCCACCCAGGAACGCGAAGTTCTCACCCTGATCGAAGGGGACGTAGTCGTGGGCGTACCACAGGTCCTCGGAGTCGAGATGACGCCGCAGCTCCCGCAGGACGACCGGTTCGAGTTCAACGGTCAGCGCATTAGCGACAGGTTTCTGTGCCATAAAGTAACTGTAACCCGCATACACACGTTCTCGAAAATCGGGCCGCGGGGTGTCGCCGGCGGCTTTGCCTAGCCCCTACAGCGTCAGGCCCGGGTAGAGCGGATTAGCCGCCAGGAGTTCAGCCGAGGCTGCGTGCACCCGCTCGGCGGTACCGTCTGCCAGGACGTACTTCGCCTTGGACGGTCCGTTGGAGGCCGCCGTCGGCTCGGTGTTGGTCAACACCTCGACCACGAGTTCAGCGACGCGGTCGAAGTCGTCAGGGCCGAAGCCGCGCGTGGTCAGAGCAGGCGTGCCAAACCGGATACCGCTGGTGTACCAGGCGCCGTTCGGGTCGGCGGGCACCGAGTTGCGGTTGGTCACGATCCCTGAATCCAGCAACGCCGACTCGGCCTGTCGACCGGTGAGCCCGAACGAGGTCACATCCAGCAGCACGATGTGATTGTCGGTGCCCCCGGTGACCAGGCGAGCTCCTCGCTTGAGAAAACCATCGGCCAGCGCCTTGGCGTTATCCGCGATGCGCTGGGCGTAGTCCTGGAACGTCGGCTGGCGCGCCTCGGCCAGTGCGACAGCCTTGGCGGCCATCACGTTCGACAGTGGACCGCCGAGCACCATGGGACAGCCCTTGTCGACGGCCGGCGCATACTCCTCGGTCGCCATGATCAACCCGCCGCGCGGTCCACGCAGCGACTTGTGCGTCGTCGTCGTCGTGACGTGCGCGTGCGGCACCGGATCCTCGTCACCTACGAACACCTTGCCCGCGACCAGGCCGGCGAAGTGCGCCATGTCGACCATCAGGGTGGCCCCCACCTCATCGGCGATCTCGCGCATCTTGGCGAAGTTCACCCGGCGCGGGTACGCCGAGTAGCCGGCAACGAGCACCAACGGCTTGAACTCGCGGGCTGCGGCGGCGACGGCGTCGTAGTCGAGCAGCCCGGTTTCAGGATCGGTGCCGTACTGGCGCTGGTGAAACATCTTCCCGGAGATGTTGGGCCGGAAACCGTGGGTTAGGTGGCCCCCGGTGTCCAGGGACATACCCAGCAGACGCTGGTTGCCAAGCTTGGCGCGCAGCGATTCCCAATCGGCCTCGGACAGGTCGTTGACGTGCTTGGCACCGAAGTCGGCCAGGCCCGGCGCCTCTATCCTGGTGGCCAGGATGGCCCAGTAGGCGACCAGGTTGGCATCGATGCCGGAATGCGGCTGCACGTAGGCGTACGGGGCACCGAAGAGTTCACGAGCATGCTCGGCGGCCAGCGCCTCAACGGTATCGACGTTCTGGCAGGCCGCGTAGAACCGGTGCCCGATGGTGCCCTCAGCGTACTTGTCGGATAACCAGGTGCCCATGGTCAGCAACACCGCCGGCGACGCATAGTTCTCGCTCGCGATCAACTTGAGGGAATCCCGTTGATCAGCAAGCTCTTTGCGGGTGGCGGCGGCGATTCGCGGTTCGACGGTCTCGATCACCTGCAGCGCGGCCCGGTAGGCCTCGCTCGCAGTCTCGGCGTACTCGGAACCCTGACCCGTGGCAGACAATGCAGTCATGCCAGCGAGCCTAGACGGCGCCCGAGCCGGGTTAGCGAGAAGCCCGGACTGTGCGGTCTCATACGCTTGCTGCGGCGTGTTTCGAATAAAACCGCACAACCCGTCCGGGGTGCATCTCCCCCGTGAGGCGCAGCTCCCGGGTTAGGCGCTCCGCAACGACGACGGGATCAACGGCTCGTCCAGCAGGGTGCAGAAGCGCTCGGTCACACTCACCCCGCCGGGTCGCGCGTCCAGCCATCCCCGCAACAGACGGTAACCCTCGACATAGGTGCTCGTGTAGGCGCGCCACAGCGGCGAAGATAGGAAACGCAGCGTCTGAGCGGCCCGTTCGTCGCTGATCAGCAGCCACCGTTTGAGGAACTCGACAACGTCGTCGACGTCGCGGTGTTCGTCGTGCAGCATCAGCGCGGCATCCTGGCGAACGTCGGCCAGGGCAGCCGCAGCCTCCGAGACCATCTCAGCCCGCTCGCCGTCGAAACGCAGACCCAGGTCGGCGTAGATGTCGGCCGCCCAGGTGCCCCAGTTCGGCCCCACCCCGGCATACAGCGCCAGATCGGCCAGACCCTCGGCCATCAGGCATTGCGGGGTGTTGACCAAGAAAATCGTCTGCTCGAGCTGCCCCTTGCCCGCTACCAGGCCTGATTCCTTGCGACAGTGCTCGGTGTGATGGCCCGGATAGGACTCGTGGGCCACCAGCCTGGGCAGGTTCGACATCTGCTGCTTGAGGTCTGCGTTCACCGCGACCGTGGACCGGTAGCCGCCCAGGTAGTAGTTGAATCCTGACCATGGCTTGTCGGTGACGACCTCGTAGTCGATGGTCTCCGTGGCGGGTAACGGGAACACCGCCCGGACCCGATCACGCAGCGCGCTGGAGAAAGCGTGGATGCACTCCTCGAGCCGGGCTGGCGGAATCTCCTCGGCAGCACGGTAAGCCTGCATTCGGTCGGTAAGCCGGCCGGAGCCACCGAGCGCCTCGTCCAGCTTGGCGTGGGCCCGGTGGTAGTCCTCCGGGTCGCCCTTGGTGATCCGGACGTCGAAGTAGGACTCGACTTCATCGACGAAGCCGACTTCTGCACCGCTGAACTTACGACCCGCGCAGGCCAACGCGCGAAGGTGCGCCCCGACGAACGCCGCGCGTGCATCATCCAGCCCCGCCGGTAGTTCGGCCTGCAGCCGCTCGGCCTGGCGGGCCAGATCGGCGGGGTCAGGCTGCGGCTCTGCAGCGACCATCCGCTTCAACGCCGGGTCGCCGGTGAATGAGTCAACATAGCCGTCCTCAAGCCTGTCGAAGCGCAGCCCGAGCATCAGGTACTCACGGATCAGCCTTGCCGAAGGCGCGGAAGCCGGCGTTGCTTCCAAATCCATACCTACGTCCATGGCGTTCTACGCTAACTGCAAGACTGTGTTCATGGCGCGGCTGAGCGAACCCAGCCCCTACGTGGAGTTCGACCGGAGTCAATGGCGTGCCCTCCGAATGTCGACGCCGCTGAAACTGACCGAGGACGAACTGGTCAGGCTGCGGGGTCTCGGTGAAAAGCTTGACCTGCTCGAGGTCGAAGAGGTGTACCTGCCGCTAGCGCGGCTGATCCATCTGCAGGTCGCGGCGCGGCAAGCGCTGTTCGCGACGACTGCCGAATTCCTCGGGGAGCCGCAGCAGAACCCGGACCGGCCCGTACCGTTCGTCATAGGAGTGGCGGGCAGCGTCGCCGTCGGGAAGTCGACCACAGCCCGCGTGCTGCAGGCGCTGCTGGCGCGCTGGGAACACCACCCCCGCGTCGACTTGGTCACCACCGACGGGTTCCTGTATGCGAATGCCGAGCTGAACCGACGAAACCTGATGCACCGTAAGGGCTTTCCGGAGAGCTATGACCGCCGTGGGCTGATGCGCTTCGTCACCGCGGTGAAGTCCGGCGCCGACGCGGTGTGCGCGCCGGTGTATTCACATTTGCTCTACGACATCGTCCCCGGCGACAGGCAGACCATCCGCCACCCCGACATTCTGATTCTCGAGGGACTCAATGTGCTGCAGACCGGCCCAGCGCTGATGGTGTCCGATCTGTTCGATTTCTCGGTGTACGTCGATGCGCGTATCGAGGACATCGAGCAGTGGTATGTCTCGCGGTTTCTCTCGATGAGGGCCGGCGCGTTCGCCGATCCGGCCTCCCATTTCCACCACTACTCAACGCTGACCGACGATCAGGCGGGGCGCGCCGCCCGGGAGATCTGGCATTCCATCAACCGGCCCAACCTGATCAACAACATCCTGCCGACCCGGCCGCGGGCCACGTTGGTGTTACGTAAGGACGCCGACCACTCCATCAACCGGCTGCGGCTGCGCAAACTGTAGATACCGAAGGGGCCACGGTCGATGACTGCGCAGCCGAATCGATGAGGCCTCGCCGCGCGCGGCTTTCATCGCCTCGTTGCTGTCGATTCACCCATGTCGCTGATTAGGAAACCGGGGTGGCGAACACGAACAGCGCCATGAAGGCCAGGTTGATGAAGTAGGCCGCCTCGACCAGACCGACGGTGATGAAGAACGGAGTGAAGAGCCGACCCTGCGCCTCCGGCTGCCGGGCGACACCCGAGATCAGAGCGCTACCAGCGATGCCGTCACCGACACCTACACCGATTGCGCCACCGGCCATCATGAGACCACCGCCGATGAGTGCGCCGGCAGCGATTGTGGGATCCATTCCTTATCCTCCTTGATAACTGGCTTGATGTCGCCAGATCCTGTGTGGGTCTAGCTGGTACCGCTCGATTTCTAGCGTTGCTCCGCCGCGGTGCTAAGCCTTCGCTATGCGGCGCACGCCCTGATACTGCAGCTCCGCCATCACCAGCGTGTAACCCCCTGTGCCGAGCACCAGAGCCACGCCGGCCGTGGTCAGCGGCCACACACCGGCGAGCACCACGATCACGGTGGCAACGCTGAACGCCACGTTGCCGATCGCCAAGGCCAGACCCGGCATCCGGATCGACGGTCGCGCCGCCAGGACCAGGACAGCGATGCTGAAGACGATGAACGACGCACCGAGGGTGTACTCAACGCCGGGACCGGTGCCCGACAACGCGGCGATTTGATGGGCGAAGACCAAGGTGCCGATTCCGGCCAGCCCGCTGAGAAGGGCGTCGGCGCGCATGGCGAAACGCAGGAGCGAATCCGTTGACTCGTTGAGTCGTGCGGAGATGGTGGCGGTCATGGTGGTTCCTTTCGTGACGATTGTCATGTCAGCCACGGTCCACAAATTCCACTGCCAGCTCGACACAAAACCCTGCCAAGTACTGCCAACCCCAGGTCAGAGCCTCTTCGCCGAACTCGCGGTAGCGCGAGTTGGGCGCTAGCGGACCGAAACGAGGTTGCTGCGCAGGTCGGTGGCGATGACCCGGGCCGCCGCGTTCTGCCAGTTGTGCAGAGACCGCTGGGGTACTTCAGTGACCAGCCACTGCCAGGCCTGGCGGGCGACGGGATCCAGTCCCGCGGCGGTCGCGTTCTGGGCGTAGGCACGTACCCCTACGACGTAGGGGAAGTACAGCGAGTTGTAGTGGCGCCATTGCTCGGTGGTGCCGAAATCAGCGCCGCCGCGTGGCTTGAGGCCGGCGATTCGCTCGGCCAGCAGCGACCGCAGTTCGTTGGCACGTTCCAGCGGCTGGTCCGGCGCACCACGCTGGCTGAGTCGCTCATCGATATCGGGCAACTCCGTCAAGGGGCTGGCCACAAGCTTGGACAGATCGCCGTAGTGCCCGAGCGCGCGACGGGTGATGCGGATGAACGTCTCCTCATCCATGCTTTCCAGCGGGTTGCCCGAGCGCAGCGGCAATGCCGCCTCGGTGCTGCGCAGCGTGGCGCGGTCGGCACGCAGGCCCGGGGAGCGAGAGAAGGCGAGCCGGTCGAGCAGACCGGCCAGCGGGTCGGCCAGCACGTTGATCGCGATCGCGACCGCGAGGCTGGTGAACAGCAGGACGGCCATCGTGGGGTTCTGGCCGGCGACGGCCATACCGATCAGCAGCTGGCCGCCGAACAGCACGGTCACCACCACTGTCCCGGCGAACGAGCGCAACATATCCCCGCGCAACGCCTGACCCTCGTGGAACGCGTCTCCGATGGCTACCGCGACACCGAGCAGCGCGACATCGAATCCGGTGGATGCCAAGGCCAGCCCGCTGGGCATCAGCCCCAGCGGGATGATCAAGATCGCGTTGCCGAGCGCGAAGAACAGTGTGGCCACGACGACGAATCCGACCACGGGCCCCGGTTGTGAGCGATGCATCACCGCGTACAGCATCGCGGCCAGTGACGGCACTGATACCGCAACGAACATCACCCAGTGCCCGGGCCGCAGCGGACCGCCGACGTCACCTGCCATCGCAGCACCGGCGAAGGCGACGACTGCGACGCAGGCCACCAGCGCCATTTCGCGGGCACGGCCTACCCAGGTGTCACGCGGCCTCGACAGTTCCAGCAGGACGGCGAACCAGGCGATGCCGGGCACCGCGACGAGGTAGATCTCGATTCGGCTCAACAACTCGGATTCGCTGACCAGCCGAACGGCGTCCAGTGCCACTACGACAGCGAAGCTGGTCAACCCGATCGAGGCCAGCACGAGCACAAGCTTGCGGGGGTCACGGGCCAACAGATACAAACCCAGCCACCAACTCAGTGCAAAAACAACCGCTGAGAGGGCGACCACGACTACGCCCTACAGCCCGTAGCGTCGATGCCTGGCACTGTAGGCGCGCAGAGCCCGCAAAAAGTCAACCCGGCGAAACTCCGGCCAGTACGCCTCGGTGAACCACATCTCTGAATACGCGCTTTGCCACAGCAGAAATCCGGACAGCCGCTGTTCGCCCGAGGTTCGGATCACCAAATCGGGGTCAGGTTGGCCGGAGGTGTATAGATTCTCCGAGATCGCCTCGGCAGTGACCGCCTCGATCAGCTGGTCGCCCGTCGCACCGTTGGCCAGCTCCTTGCTCAGCAGCCCACGAACAGCGTCGACGATCTCCTGGCGGCCGCCGTATCCGACGGCGACGTTGACATGAAATGACGCAGTCTGCGCGTCGACCCCTGTCGACTGCACGGCGTCGCGCAGGCGGCGAGCCGACTGCTCACCGATGAGTTCGAGATCACCGACGGTACGCACACTCCACTGGTTGGCCGGCGCACAGATCTGCTCGACGACCTCGGTGATGATCTCGATCAGTGATGCGACCTCGTCGGCGTCGCGTTGCAGGTTCTCGGTGGAAAGCAGGTACACCGTGGCCATCTCGATACCGGCTTCCTGGCACCAGCGCAGCATCTCGGCGATCTTGTAGGCACCGACCCGGTAGCCGTAGCTGACGTCGTCATGGCGGTGCTCGCGGGCCCACCGTCGATTGCCGTCACACAGCACCGCAATATGGCGGGGCAACTCCGACCGGGCAGGCGTCAACCCCTGGCGCAGACGCATCTCGTAGAGCCGGTACACAGGCTCCTTGAGACGTCGCGGAATGAGGTCCACGAGGGTCAAGACTACTGTGGCGCGGGGAAGCCCCGTGCAAGTCAGTGGAGGTGACATGGCTACATCTATTGATCCCGCCGATCGCGCCGATACCACCGGCTCTGACCAGCCGGGCAGGTTGCACGAATCCGAAGATTTGCCCGAGGCCGTCGCCGAGGGTGTCGCTCAGTTCCTCGGCAAACCGCGGGCACGAGGCTGGATCCACGTCTATTCGGCGGTAGTCGCCGTCATCGCGGGCGCCGCTCTGGTGGCCGTCTCGTGGTCGGTGGAATCGACACGTGCCGGCATCGCCACCCTGATTTACACACTGACCATCGTCGCGATGTTCGCCGTGAGCGGCACATACCATCGGATCACCTGGAAGTCGGCCCGCGCGCGCAAATGGATGAAACGCGCCGATCATTCGATGATCTTCGTGTTCATCGCGGGCAGCTATACACCGTTCGCGCTGCTGGCGCTGCCCGAGCGCAGCGGGATGACGCTGTTTTGGATCGTGTGGGGCGGCGCGCTGGCCGGGGTGGCGCTCAAGATGCTGTGGCCGTCGGCCCCGCGTTGGCTCGGCGTGCCCCTCTACATCCTGCTCGGCTGGGTGGCGGCCTGGTTCATCGGTCCGATCATGCACGGCGCCGGTGTCGCGGCGGTGGTGCTGCTGATCACCGGCGGAGCGCTGTACAGCATCGGTGGGGTGCTCTACGCGCTGAAGTGGCCGAACCCGTGGCCAACAACGTTCGGCCACCACGAGTTTTTTCACGCATGCACGGCTGTGGCCGCCATCTGCCATTACATCGCTATGTGGTTCGCCGTCTTCTAGCGATCTTCGGGCGTTCGCCCACATCACAACTGCGTGATGTTCTCCGCACCCCAGTACGCCTTCATCGACACGATCAGGCCGTCGTCGTTGAACGACATCACTTCGATGGGCTCGATGCGCATCGACCCGCCGATCGTGACGGTGAAGACGAACGCAGCCTCGTGACCGCCCGCACGAAACGTCATCAGCTCAGTCGTGATCTCGCCGCTTTCCAAAATCTTGTAGAAACCGGCGATCGCGTGCCGCCCGATGTGAACCTCACCGCCACCCACCGGGTCTTCCAGGGTGGCGTCTTCGGCGTAGAGCGCTGCCACATCGTCGGCTGTGCCACTGGCGCACGTGTCGAGGTAGCGCTTCACGAGGGCTTCCAATGCGTCCGGCTCGAAGCTCATGGACGGCACGCTACACGGACGCCGGAGAACTGGCTGGCCGCACGGCTCAGCCCGGACTACGCGGAGTCTCGTCAGACGGGGGCTCGCCAGGCGGATCCGGGTTCTCGGTGTCGTCGGTGTCGAATGACTCGGGAAGTCGGCGCAGATGCCGGTTCATCGACCACACCAGTGCGAAAGTGCCGATCAGCAGCAGCACCACGACGATCAGCCCGAAGGGGCTTGCTTTCCCGAAGTCAGGACCGGTCTGCCTCGGCCCGTCCTGGGCCAGCACCGCGGTCATCAATTCGACACTGAAAGCCATCGCGTCGTTCACTCGCGTCCCTCGATTCCGGCGAATAGGTCGGTCTCGGGCAGTCGCACCGGCACCCGCGACCGCGCCAACTCGAACTCCTCTGTCGGCCACAGCCGCTGCTGCCACTCCATGGGCGCAGTGAAGAAGAAACTATTCGGGTCGATCTGGGTGGCGTGCGCGAGCAGCGCCTCGTCACGCTGCGCAAAGTATTTCGCGCACTCGACCCGAGTGGTCACCCGCCTGGCGAGCAGGTCCTCATCCGGATTCCACTTCTCCAGCCACTTGGTGAACGGCCCCTCCTTGCCATGCTTAGCGAACTCGTCCTGCAACACCTGCATCCGCTGCCGCAGAAACCCGTGGTTGTAGTACAGCTTGAGCGGACTCCACGGCTCACCGGCGTCGGGATAGAGCCGGTGGTCGGCGGCCGCCTCGTAGGCGGCCACGGACACCTGATGACAGCGGATGTGGTCGGGATGGGGATACCCGCCGTTCTCGTCGTAGGTGGTCATCACGTGCGGCTTGAATTCGCGGACCACGCGGACCAAAGCCTCGGTGGGCAACTCCAGTGGTTGCAGGGCAAAGCAGCCTTCCGGCAACGGCGGCGGCGGGTCGCCTTCGGGCAGTCCGGAATCGATGAATCCCAGCCACCGGTGTTCGACACCAAGGATTTCGGCGGCCCTGGCCATCTCATCGCGGCGGATGTCGGCCATTCGGCCGTGAACCTCCGGCAAGTCCATCGCCGGGTTGAGGATGTCGCCACGTTCACCCCCGGTGAGAGTCACCACCATGACGCGCGCGCCCTCCACCACGTAGCGCGCCATCGCCGCCGCACCCTTGCTGGACTCGTCGTCCGGGTGGGCGTGCACAGCCATCAACCGCAGTTCGCTCAACCTGTTTCCTCTTAGCTGCTCACCGGCATGCTGCGAGCCGGCCTAGACAATCCCTGACAGTTCCGCCGCAACATGCAACGGTCCAACCACACTGACCGCCACCTATAGTTCCAGTCCTAGTACACCCATCCGACCGACGGGCATGCAAAACGAGATGATCGAGCGACCCGCCGACCGTTACGGACGGCAACCATTGACCCGGCGCACACGGCGCCGGATCGCGGTCGGATTGACGGCCCTGGTGGCGTTGGTGGGCATCGCCATCGCCGTCGTCGCATTCGCGCGGTTCAATGCCGGGGATGTCACGGGCGAGTTGGGGGCCTATCGCATCGTCGATGACGACACCGTCGAGGTGACCGCCAGCGTCACGCGCGATGACCCGTCTCAACCGGTGGTGTGCATCATTCGAGCGCGATCCTATGACGGCAGCGAGACGGGGCGGCGCGAGGTGCTGGTCCCGCCGGCGACAGCCAAGACAGTGCAGGTGAGGGCATTGGTGGCGACGAGCCGGCCGTCGGTTGTCGGCGATGTCTACGGTTGCGGCACCGACGTCCCGTCATACCTGGTAGCCCCCTAAATAGGGTGGGCGCACAACAAACGTCTCACAGCGAAATCATGAATATTGGGTGGCCGCCCGGTGCTATCATGGATCGATACACGGTTCCCGCTGGAGCCGTGTATTGCTGCATTTGAGCGCGCCGGATTGAGCGCCTGCGCTCGCGGCAATACACGAAAGACAGCTGCGGTCGCCGTGCCAGAACTTCTTACGCGACAAGCGCGGGAGCAACGACGACAGGAGCGCGACGACATGACCGACACCCAGGTCACCTGGTTGACCGAGGAGGCACACCACCGGTTGAAGGCCGAGCTAGAGGAGCTGATCGCCCACCGGCCCGTCATCGCCGCCGAGATCAACGACCGTCGAGAAGAGGGCGACCTCCGGGAAAACGGCGGCTACCACGCCGCCCGCGAGGAGCAGGGCCAGCAGGAGGCCCGCATCCGCCAGCTGCAGGAACTCCTCAACAACGCCAAGGTGGGCGAAGCCCCCAAGCAGTCCGGCGTGGCGCTGCCGGGCTCGGTCGTCAAGGTCCAGTACGGCGAGGACGAGAACGAGACCGAGACGTTCCTGATTGCCACCCGGCAGGAAGGAATCAGCGACGGAAAGCTCGAGGTCTACTCGCCCAACTCACCGCTCGGCGGCGCGTTGATCGACGCCAAGGTCGGCGAGGTTCGCAGCTACACGGTCCCCAACGGCAACACGATCGTCGTCAAGCTCCTCAGCGCGGAGCCCTACCACTCCTGATAGCTGCGGGTGCCGAGTTCGGAACGCCCGGCAACCTCGCGTTAGTGTCCAGCCCATGGCGCAGATCGCCGAGGACCTGTTCTTGTTGCTGGTTGATAATGCATCCGCGCAACCGGGCCTGGATACTCCACGTCGCCGCCATGTCCTCGCAGCCGCCACTCTCCTCGACTTGGCGCATGCGTGCCGCATTCGTCCCGCGGTCGAAGGTGAATCGGTAGAGCCGGGGCGGCTGGTGGCACTGAACAGCGTGGGGCCCAGTGATCCTGTCAGCGAGCCGGCCTTCACGTTGCTCCGCGCAAAACCGCTGACACCTCGTGCCGCGATCAAAAAAGTCGGCAAACATGCCCAGGACCGCCTGGCTGATCAGCTGGAGATGACCGGGCAGATTCATCGAAATACCCACTCATCCAAACGCTTCACCCGAAGCTCGACGTTTCCGCTGGCCAGTCGGGACCGGGTCGAGCCGGCTCGCGCTGCACTCATGTCTGCGCTGTTCGACCGCACGCCGCCGACCGCGCCTACCGCGGCCATCATCAGCGTCCTGCACGCCGTAGACGGCCTGGGCGCATTACTCAGCCTCAACGACCGCGGCTGGCGCTGGGTACACGCCCGCGCCGGCGAGATCGCCGGCGGCAGTTGGGTCGACGAGTCACCGACCGCGCTGCCCGAGGTGAATCTCGC
>CAZCHU010000002.1:22191-46816 GCA_964498215.1 uncultured Mycobacterium sp.
CCGGCGGCAGTTGGGTCGACGAGTCACCGACCGCGCTGCCCGAGGTGAATCTCGCAGTCACCGCGGCGGCGCTTCGCCAGACACTGGCCCAGCTGGCCTAGCCCAGGCCTAGCCCGCCTGCGGCAACGAACCCAGCGCCTGCGCGATGTCACCGAGCAGGTCACCGATGTCCTCGATACCGACGGATAGCCGCACGAGATCCGCAGGCACCTCGAGCTGGGAACCCGCGGTGGAGGCGTGGGTCATGGCGCTGGGATGCTCGATGAGCGATTCGACACCGCCCAGCGACTCAGCGAGGATGAATATCTCGGTGCCGGCGCAGAAATCCACCGCGGCCTGAGGTCCACCGCGAAGCCGCACCGACACCATCCCACCGAACGCACTCATCTGGCGAGCGGCAACCTGATGGTTGGGATGCGACGACAGCCCGGGGTACAGCACCGTGCCGATCGCTGCGTGCCCGGCGAGAAAATCGGCGACCGCCGCGGCGTTGTCGCTGTGCCGCTGCATCCGCAGCGGCAGAGTTTTGAGTCCGCGCATCGTCAGGTAGGCGTCGAACGGGCCGGGCACCGCCCCCGCACCGTTTTGCAGGAATGCGAAGGCGTCGTCAAGACCCTCATCGTTGGTCAGAAGGGCGCCACCGACAACGTCGGAGTGCCCTCCGATGTACTTGGTCGTTGAATGCAACACGACGTCGGCGCCCAGCGACAGTGGCTGCTGAAGTGCCGGTGAAGCAAATGTGTTGTCCACCAACACCTTCGGAGTCGCGTCACGGGACTCCGATGCCAGCGCCGCGATCGCGCCGATGTCGGCGATGGACAGCAGCGGATTGGTCGGTGTCTCGACCCAGATCAGCTTCGTCCGGTCGGTGATGGACGCGCGCACAGCATCCAGGTCGGTCAGCGCCACTGCGGTGTAGCTGATCCCCCACCGCGTGAAAACCTTGTCGATCAGCCGGAACGTGCCACCGTAGGCATCGTCGGGGATTACCAGGTGGTCTCCCGGTCGCAGCAGCGCACGTAACGCACAGTCGGTGGCGGCCATGCCGGAACTGAACGCGCGGGCGTAGGAGGCTGTTTCCACGGCCGCCAATGACGACTCGAGGACTGCGCGGGTTGGGTTACCGGTGCGCGCGTACTCGAATCCGCCGCGCAGACCACCGACACCGTCCTGGGCGAACGTCGAGCTGGCGTAGATCGGCGCATTCACCACACCCGTCGCGGGATCGGGCCGATAGCCGGCGTGGATAGCCTTCGTGGCGGGACCGTAGGCCCGGTAGTGCTCGGCCGGAGTCGCTTTGTTTCCGCCGTCTGGGGTGCCGCGCTGGTCGCTCATGATCGACCAGGGTAGCGGTGTAGAACTGGAGCATGTCCACCTCCGCGACCGCAACGGTCGACACCCTGCTCGATCTGGACTCTCTACTGAGTCCCGAAGACCTCGACCTGCGTTCGATGGTCCGCCAGTTCGGCGAGCAACGCCTGCGCCCACATATCGCCGAGTGGTTCGAGGCGGCGCACGTACCGGTCCGCGAACTGGCCGCCGAGATCGGCAAGCTCGGCCTGCTCGGCATGCATCTCACGGGCTACGGCTGCAGCGGATCGACAGCGACGGCCTATGGGCTGGTGTGCCAGGAGTTGGAGGCCGTGGACAGTGGCTTGCGCAGCTTGGTCTCTGTGCAGGGCTCATTGGCGATGTTCGCCATCTACCGCTGGGGCAGTGAGGAGCAGCGCCAGCAGTGGCTGCCCGGTATGGCGACAGGAGAACTGATCGGGTGCTTCGGCCTGACCGAGCCGGACTTCGGATCCAACCCCGGGGGTATGCGCACGACGGCACGCCGGGACGGGTCGGACTGGATCCTCAACGGATCGAAGATGTGGATCACCAACGCGTCCGTCGCCGATGTTGCGATCGTGTGGGCCCGTGCGCAAGGAACCGAGCGCAACAGCATCGTCGGCTTCGCGGTTCCGACGTCTACCCCCGGTTTCAGCGCCCGGGAAATGACGCACAAGATGTCGCTGCGGGCCTCTGTCACCTCCGAGTTCAGTCTCGACGACGTGCGACTGCCCGAGGAGGCCCGACTGCCGGGCGCCGAAGGATTGTCGGGTCCGTTGAGCTGCCTGTCGGAGGCACGTTTCGGCATCGTTTTCGGCGCTGTGGGAGCAGCCCGAGATTGTTTGGAGACCACGCTGGACTTTGTTGGAACCCGACAGGTGTTCGATCGACCGCTCGCCGGTTACCAATTGACACAGGCCAAGATCGCCGATATGGCGGTAGAGCTGGCCAAGGCGCAGCTACTGGCATTGCATCTAGGACGCCTCAAGGACGAGGGATCCATCCGCGCCGAGCAGGTCAGCGTCGGCAAGCTGAACAACGTTCGCGAAGCCATCAAGATCGCGCGACAGTGCCGGACACTGCTGGGAGCCAGCGGAATCACGCTCGAGTACCCGGTGCTCAGGCATGCCAATAACCTGGAGTCAGTACTCACCTACGAAGGCACGTCTGAAGTGCACCAGTTGGTTATCGGACAGGCCCTGACGGGTGTCGGCGCCTTCCGCTGAGCAGTACGAGCACCGCATCCACAGGGGTCCGAGCGGCGCATAAGAAAGCCGGCGCGCCCGACTGAGGGCACGCCGGCTTTCCTCCTGGCAGTACTACGGGGTGGCAGGCGCTACGGCACCGCCACTCAGAATTCGGTACGTGTACAGCATGATCAGTGTCGCCACGGGCGCCGCAACGAGCAGGCCGATGCCGCAGAGCAGCGCACCGAGGACGAGCACCGCAGCGATGGCGAGCCACGCGATGAACACGTTCCCGAAGTTGTCCTTACTCAGCCCGAAACTCGTCTTGATGGCGTCGATCGGGGCAAGGTTGCGGTCGAGCAGGGCCACCACGGTGAACATCAGCATGATCGCTGCGACGATGCCCGGAATGACGCAGAGGAAGAAACCGACCGTGGTGATGACGCCGACGATCAGCGTGGCAACCACGACATTCCCGATATTGCGCGGTCTGAGGAACGAGCCGACCGTGACTTGCTGACCGTTGGCAAGATCGAGCATTCCGCCGATATAAGCAGACTGGATGGCCGCCGACAGCAGAAGCGACAGGAACCAGCCGATGATCGCGACGAAGAAGCCGGCGACTCCCGTCACGCTATAGGAGAACCCGAATCCGCTGTCGTCGGCGACGTAGCTAGTCGCGTCGGGGCTCACCAACGCCGAAACCAAGTTGATGATCCCCTGCAGGACAACGAGGGCGACACCGAAAATCAGAGTCGCAACCAGCAGTGGGACGGCATTCTTGTTGAACTTGTTCCACGCCCACGAGAAAGCGTCACCAACGCTGTAGCCGGACGGACCGCCGAAGGCCGGTTGCCCATAGCCACCCGGGGCCGGATATCCGGCCTGCGCAGGCGGGTATCCGGGGGGCCCAGGAGGGGCTCCGTAGCCCGGAGGCTGCTGTGGCGGCGGATAACCGCCGGGCGGCGGGTAGTTGCCTTGCGGCGGCGGGTAGTTCCCTTGCGGCGGCGGGTAACCCCCGGGTGGGGGCGGATACCCGCCCGGGGGAGGTGGCGGCGCTTGCGGTGGCTGCCCACCTTGCGGCGCCTGCGGTGGCTGCCCACCTTGCGGTGCCTGCGGTGGCTGCCCACCCTGCGGTGCCGGGTATCCCTCGGGAGGCGTGGGATTGTCGGTCATCGATTCTCCTTGTCGTCTTTACAGCAGCGGTACGCAGACCGTGTTCATGATCTTGTCAGCGATGGTCTGGCGCTTGGGGTCCCACAGCGGGAACAGGTAACCGATGTAGCAGATCGCGGCATCGATGACGTGGGCCAACTGGCGCACGATCGACAGACCGAAGCCAATTGGCTGCCAGGTTTTCTCACTGACGACTTTAAACTTCATGATGGACTTACCGATGCTGGATCCGGTGGTGCCCTGCCGGTAGCCGAAGTTCCAGATGGCGTACGCAGTAATGATGAGGCTGGCGAGCACAACGGATAACTGACCGAACGTGGATGCGCCGGAAGCGCAGAATTCGCCGAGGTTGTACTCAGAGGAATCGGTGATACACACCGTCTCCTGAGTGCCCATGAGGATGCCGAAGGCAATTCCCTCGATGATCAACACCGGAATGAAATCGAGTACCCAGGCGAATACCCGGGTCAGCCATGGAGTGAATGTCTCCTTCGGCAGGACTGCGCCCGGCATTCCCGGGTGTGGCGGGACACCGCCCTGCGGAGGCGGATACCCACCTCCCGGAGGCGGTGGCGGCGGATAACCCCCTCCCGGGGGCGGTGGCGGCGGATAACCACCGGGGGGCGGTGGTGGCGGGTAATTCCCCGGGGGTGGCGGCTGATCGGTCATGGACGCCTTCCAGTGCTGAATTTACCTGGGCACGAGCGTGCTTACCCTACCTGAGAAATACCTGAAAGAACTGCTGTCCCCCACACGCTGACCCTGGGCGACCGGTGGGATCACCGTTGCCGGCGGCGTCCAGAATCATCACCGGTAGGCCGTGCCGTCGGAGAGAAACCCCAGAAGATCGTGCCGGGTCAGGACGCCTACCGGCTTGCCCTCCTCGACCACCATCACGGCGTCGCTTTCCCGGAGGGAGTTGGCGGCGGTGCTCACCAACTCGCCAGCACCGAGCAACGGCAGGGCCGGGCTCATGTGCTCGGCAACGGCGTCAGCGAGCTGCGCCCGCCCCTCGAACACCGCTGACAGAAGCTCTCGTTCGGACACACTGCCCGCCACCTCGCCGGCCATCACCGGCGGCTCGGCCCCGACCACGGGCATCTGCGATACCCCGTACTCACGAAAGATCCCGATAGCGTCACGCACGGTCTCGGACGGATGAGTGTGAACGAGATCAGGCAGCGCACCGGATTTCCCGCGCAGCACATCGCCGACCGTCGACTCCGATTTCGAGCCGTCCAGCCGACCGCGCAGAAAACCGTACGATGACATCCAATCGTCGTTGAATACCTTGGAAAGGTAACCCCGCCCACCGTCAGGCAGCAGGACCACGACGAGCGCCTCCGGACCCGCGCGCTCCGCCACCTTGATAGCGGCGACCGCCGCCATCCCGCATGATCCGCCGACCAGCAGCGCTTCCTCGCGCGCCAACCGCCTGGTCATCTCGAAGGAGTCGGCGTCGGAGACAGCGATGATCTCGTCGGGCACCGTGGGGTCGTAAGCCGACGGCCAGAAGTCCTCCCCCACCCCCTCAACCAGGTAGGGACGTCCGGTTCCGCCGGAGTACACCGAGCCCTCGGGATCCACCCCGATGATCCGGATCTCGCCGCCGGAGACTTCTTTGAGATAACGACCGGTGCCGGTGATGGTGCCCCCGGTGCCCACCCCGGCGACGAAATGGGTGACTTTGCCGTCGGTGTCGGCCCATATCTCGGGCCCCGTGGTCTCGTAGTGGCTGGCCGGACCCATCGGGTTGGAATACTGGTCGGGCTTCCATGCCCCGTCGATCTCTTCCACAAGCCGATTCGACACGCTGTAGTAGCTGTCGGGATGCTCGGGCGGCACAGCGGTCGGGCACACGACGACGTCGGCCCCGTAGGCGCGCATGACGTCCTGTTTGTCCCCGCTGACCTTGTCAGGGCAGACGAAGATGCACTTGTATCCGCGCTGCTGGGCGACCAGTGCAAGCCCGACGCCGGTGTTGCCTGATGTCGGCTCGACGATCGTGCCGCCGGGCTTCAGGTCGCCACTGGCCTCCGCCGCATCGATCATCTTGACGGCGATTCGGTCTTTGGCGCTGCCACCAGGGTTGAGGTATTCGATCTTGGCCGCAACCAAGCCCGCCCCCGGAGGGACCACTGAGCTCAGCTGTACCAGTGGGGTATTTCCGATGAGCTCACTAACGTGCCGGGCAATCCGCATGGGTCCATCGTGTCAGGCCCGTCGCGCGACTACCAGGTGGCCTCGCGGATGTACTCGCCGATCTGCCGAATCGACCTGTTGGCCTCCGGCACGGCGGGTGCCCCAAGCTGGAAAACATGCATCTGACCAGGCCAGATATGAAGCTCGACCGGCACGCCCGCGGCGGCTAGCATACGCGCGGCCTTCCGGGCATCGCTGAGCAGAACTTCGGATCCGGAGACGTGGATCAGGGTGCGGGGCAGCCCGGGTTCGACGTGATCAAGCGGCTCGTAGATGTCCTCGGGGTGGCCATCCCTGGCGTCGTTTTTCGCAGCTTCACGGATCAACTCGACCAACGCGTGGAACGCCTTGTGCGGGAACATCACGTCGGTGCGAACGTTCGGATGGTCTGCGCGTGCCTCATTGTCGATCTCGAACAGGGGCGACATCGCTGCGATAGCGGCCGGCGACTCGCCGACGTAACCGTTGATGCCCTCGACCAAGAGGCGTTGGGCCAGCGCCAGCGCCAGGTAGCCGCCAGCGGAATCGCCCGCCAGAACGATTTGGTCGGGGTCGTATCCCGTCTCGCGCAGCCACTTGTACGCGTCGTAGCAATCGTCGAGTGCGGTTTCCACAGAGTGGTTCGGGATCATCCGGTAGTTGACGACCAGCACGGGACTGTCGGCGTTCTTCGACAATGCCGACACCAGACGACCGTGAGTATTGACACCGCAGGTCAGGAACGCCCCACCGTGCAGGTAGAGGATCACGCTGCGCCTGCCGTCTGCCGGCAGGACACCGGCGGCGCGCACTAACTGCGCCGAACAGTGCGGCAGCGAAATCGTGGCGCGCACAGTACCAGGCGGAGGGCGCATGATTTTGGCGGCGATATCCACCAAACCCCATGGCCACGGCAGCTTGGGAGCGTAGCTACCTATGGTCAGTGTTGGTTTGATCGTCAGCAGAGCAGCCAGGCCCATGAGCCTGCCGGCAAGGCTGGGACCGTCCTCCACGACCTCGACGGGCGCGCCGTCACTGACCGGGAACCTACGAGATTTATGCCCTTTACCTGGCCTGACACCTAAATGTGCAGTACTTGGCACCTTGCTCGGAGCCGTCATCGCCACCACTTCCTACAACTCTGTAGTCCGCAATAAGTCGAGTTACTCAGACAACCTCGTAACTTAGCTTGTCATTCGTAATCAGTATCACAATTGGTAAAACCCATTTGGTACCGGAGTTGATACCGCACTGTGATCGCAGACCCGCGGCGCCACGCCAGCAACCGTCAAAATTGGCCCTAAACTGGGTCGCGTGGGCATCAGTGCACCCCGTCGGTCGGCCATCGCGCTGGCCGCTGCGGCCACACTCGCCTCGACAGGCTCCGCCTACGTTGGGGCCCGCAACCTGCTGACCGGGCAGGCTGAGCAGGCGCGCCGAGTGATACCCAAATCGTGGGACGTCCCCCCGCGCGCCGACGGGGTCTACGCACCAGAGGGTGGACCGGTCGAACGCTGGCACCGCGGGATCCCGTTCGATCTGCATCTGATGATCTTCGGAGATTCCACCGCGACCGGATATGGCTGTGCGAGCGGGGACGAAGTGCCGGGCGTACTGCTGGCGAGAGGGCTAGCCGCGGAGTCGGGTAAACGGATTCGGCTGAGCACCAAGGCGATCGTCGGTGCGACCTCCAAAGGCCTGTCCGGCCAGATCGACGCGATGTTCGTCGCAGGACCCCCTCCGGACGCCGCGGTCATCATGATCGGGGCCAACGACATCACCAAACCCAACGGAATCGGCGCGTCGGCACGCCGACTGGGCCGCGGAGTGCAGCGGCTGCGAAATAGCGGCGCGGTGGTCGCAGTCGGCACCTGCCCGGATTTCGGCGTCGTCACCGCGATTCCGCAGCCCCTGCGGTGGGTGGCTCGAGGTCAGGGACTTCGCCTAGCGCGTGCTCAGGCGGCCGAGGTGCGAGCGGCCGGCGGTATCCCGGTGCCGTTCTCCGACCTGCTGGCGCCGCATTTCTCCAAGAGGCCCGAGCTACTGTTCTCACCGGACATGTTCCATCCCTCGGCTGCGGGCTACGAACTGGCTGCCATGCAGTTACTGCCTGCGCTATGCCACGAGCTTGGCTTGTCCGTCTCCGATGTGCCGGTTGAACAGGCGCTGGAGTCAAGGACGGCCGGTGACGGACCGCTGCTCGCGAGGGTCCGCGGGCTAAGCCGGTTGTGGCGCCGCTCCACCGGCGTCCCAGCGCCGGTGCTGAGTGGAGTCCGCGGACTCGCCGGCGGCGGGGTCCCCGAACCGGCCGCGGCCGCGGCGAGCTAGGTTCTGTGTAGTCGCTCTAGCTGATCCGCATAATCATGCATCCGCTCGATTCCCCGAGGAGCCGTCATGCCCGAAGCCGTTATCGTCGCCACTGCCCGCTCACCCATTGGCCGAGCCAACAAGGGCTCGCTGGTCTCCATGCGTCCGGATGACCTGGCAGCGCAGATGGTGAAGGCCGCACTCGACAAGGTGCCGGCCCTGGACCCGCGGGAGATCGACGACCTGATGATGGGTTGCGGTCAACCTGCCGGTGAGGCCGGCTACAACATCGCCCGTGCCGTGGCAGTCGAACTCGGCTACGACGTGCTTCCCGGCGCTACGGTCAACCGCTACTGCTCGTCGTCGCTGCAGACCACGCGGATGGCATTTCACGCAATCAAAGCCGGCGAAGGTGAGGCTTTCATCTCTGCAGGTGTGGAAACCGTTTCGCGGTTCGGCAAAGGTGCCGCCGACGGGGCCCCAGACTCCAAGAACCCGATGTTCGCCGAGGCAGAGGCGCGCACTGAGCAGGCCGCATCCGGTGCTGACGAATGGCACGATCCGCGCACCGACGGCAACCTCCCCGATGTGTACATCGCGATGGGGCAAACGGCCGAAAACGTCGCGCTGCTCACCGGCATCAGCCGCGAAGATCAGGACCGCTGGGGAGTGCGCTCGCAGAACCGCGCAGAGGAAGCTATTAGAAGCGGGTTCTTCGCCCGCGAGATCTCCCCGGTGACACTGCCGGACGGGTCAACCGTGTCAACCGACGATGGCCCGCGTGCGGGTACCACCTACGAGAAGATCAGCCAGCTCAAGCCGGTGTTCCGGCCGAACGGCACCATCACTGCGGGCAACGCGTGTCCACTGAACGACGGCGCCGCCGCCGTGGTGATCATGAGCGATTCCAAGGCAAAGGCGCTCGGACTGACCCCGCTGGCACGCATCGTCTCGACCGGTGTCTCAGGTTTGTCGCCCGAGATCATGGGGCTGGGCCCGATCGAGGCCGTCAAGAAGGCTTTGACCAGTGCCGGAATGGGCATCTCGGACATTGACCTTTTTGAGATCAACGAAGCATTCGCGGTACAGGTGCTCGGGTCGGCCCGCGAGCTGGGAATCGACGAGGACAAGCTCAACGTCTCCGGCGGCGCAATCGCCCTCGGTCATCCGTTCGGGATGACCGGTGCGCGGATCACCGCCACATTGCTGAACAACCTGCAGACCCACGACAAGACGTTCGGCGTCGAGACGATGTGCGTCGGCGGCGGTCAAGGTATGGCGATGGTTGTGGAGCGGCTCACCTAGGGCGCTTAGCCGTAGTGTGCGGACACCTAGTGTGCGGACAGATCGCGATTTCACCCGATTCGACGATCTGGACGCACACCAGCGGCCCACGCCCTCGCCACCCGGTCGAGCACCTCGGCGCGGCGCTGCCCGGCGACGACGCGCACCCTTTGCCAGCCGCGCTCAGCGATGAACTCGGCCCGGATGATGTCGTTACCGAACACAGCGCGTTGCCGATGATGATCCCCGTCGTATTCGACTGCAACCATGACGTGTTCCCAGCCCATGTCGAGGTAGTAGCGCGCTCGTCCGTAGTCATCTAGCACCGGGATCTGGGTGCGCGGGCTCGGGTAGCCGCCACGAATGAGCAGCAACCGCAGCCAGGTCTCGCGGGGCGACTCCGCCCCTCGGTCGTGTAGCGGCAGCGCCGCACGCAGTCGCGGGATGCCCGGTGAACCGGCGTGCCGGCGCGCAAGAGCGAGGACATCGTCGGGATCGAAACCGGTGGCGCGGCCGAGGGCATCGAGTCGGGCGATACCGAGCTCGCCTGGCGTTAGCCGGCCAAGGTCGAAGGCCGTCCGCACGGGTGTCGTCACCGGAAGGTTCCGCACGCGCCGGTATTCCCCCTCACACAATCGGTCCCTGCGGGTACGGATACCGCTGGGCGGACGGGCGTTCGGCCATACCAGTTCGATGGGCTCGTCATCGTCAATCCACTTGGCGCCGTGAATGCCGGCCGCCGCCGCGCCCGCGATCACAGCTCTGCGTCCAGACCACAACCACGCGGCTGTCGTACGCTGCGCCAGCGTCGGCTTCACCGCTTTGGGCAGGTAGACGTCCGGGAAAATTGGACGGTAGTGCGACCGCAGTTGATGTTTTCTGACCAGACCGCGGGCTCGGGCCTCGCTGCCGATGAAAGCCTCGTCGAGCACGTTCACATCGTGAACTTCGCAGAACTGTGCCCTGAGAGCTATAGGCAGTTCGCGGCCTGGGGATGAAACGACGGTTTGTCTCTCAAAGTTTGTCTCTGGTGTGCACTCAGGGCGTTTTTTCAGCCGGTTCTGCGATCCGGGCGCACACTAGCGGCCCACGACGGGCCGCCAAGGCACGAAAAAGGGGCGCCCACGGTGTGGACGCCCCTGCTTCGTGTAGCGCTAGTCGCTGTTGAAGTAACTCAACAGGCGCAGGATTTCGATATACAGCCAGACCAGCGTGACAGTCAGGCCGAGGGCGATGCCCCACGCAGCCTTCTCCGGAGCACCCGCCCGAATCATCTGGTCAGCGGCATCGAAGTCGATCAGGAAACTGAACGCCGCCAGCCCGATCACGAACAGCGAGAAGATGATCGCCATCGGGCCGCCGCTGCGCAGGCCGAGACCTTCGCCACCGCCGACACCGAACATCGCGAGCACGAAGTTGCCCAGCATGAGAACCAGGGCGCCGATCATGCCAGCGACGATCATCCTGGTGAATTTCGGCGTCACCCGGATCGCGCCGGTCTTGTAGACCACGAGCATCCCGGCGAATACGCCGATGGTGCCGAGTACTGCCTGACCGATCAGCGCGCCCGCCGAGATGCCCGACACGTACAGGTTGGCGAAGACGAAGGAAATCGCACCGACGGCCATGCCCTGAAGGGCTGCGTAGCTGAGTACGATCGCCGGGTTGTCCTGCTTGCGGCCGAACGTCGCGACCAGAACCATCGCCAGGCCGCCCAACGCACCGATCAGCAGCATCGGCATGGCTAGAGCGACATTGGCGGCCGCCACGAAGTACGACACGATGGCGACCGCAGAGAGCACCGCAAGCGTCATGCCGGTCTTGGTGACGACGTCATCAATGGTCAGCGGGCGGGAGACTCCCGCCTGTTGCTGGTCGGGGTACTGCGTGACGTATGGATCGGCGTGTACCGCCTGTGCACCGTAGCCAGCGGCTCCGGTACCGAATTGCGCGTATCCGCCCTGCCCCTTGGGCAAGCTTCGAAATACCGGGTTGCTGCTCTCGCGCACCGTCGGTTCCTTCCTGTCCTGAAGTTGTCAGCTTGTGACGAACACACCCTCAACGTGCGAGGCCCCCACCGAGTTCCCACCGCCGACGGCCATGTCGCCAAGTCCGAGGAAACAATACCCGGGACGCCTCGCCGCTGGGCTACGAACTAGATTGCCTACCGTGGACGAAAACGAGGATGTCCTAGTTTCTGTGGGCGGGCCTACCGACGCCAGAGTCGGGCTGCTCACCCTCAACCGGCCCAATGCGATCAATTCGTTGACTCACCCAATGGTCCGGCGGATTTCTGCGGCGCTGCGCGATTGGGAGGACGACGATACGGTCCGCGCGGTGCTCGTCTCGGGTGCGGGCGACCGCGGCCTGTGTGCGGGCGGCGATGTCGTCGCGATCTATCACAGCGCACGGGCCGGCGGAGCCGAAGCCCGGCAGTTCTGGCACGACGAGTACCTGCTCAATGCCTACATCGCGCGCTACCCCAAGCCGTACGTGGCGGTGATGAACGGCATCACGATGGGCGGAGGTGTCGGGATCAGCGCCCACGGCAGCGTCCGGGTGGTCACCGAGACAACCAAGATGGCGATGCCCGAGGTCGGCATCGGGTTCGTCCCCGACGTCGGCGGAACCTACATACTGTCGCGAACCCCCGGTCTGCTCGGCCTTCACGCCGCCCTGACGGGTGCTCCATTCACCGGCGCGGACGCCATAGCGATGGGATTCGCCGATCACTTCGTACCCAACGACCGACTGAGCTCGTTCACCGAGGCGATCCTGACCGAGGACATCGATACCGCGGTCACCACCTACGCCGAGGAACCCCCGCCCAGTCCACTGCTTGCCGAACGGGAGTGGATCGACCATTGCTACGCGGGGCAGACCGTTTCCGACATCGTTTCAGCACTGCGCAGCCACAGCGCCGGACCTGCTCGCAGCCGAGGCGGCGGCACCGTGGCAAGCGAGGCGGCCGACCTTATTGCCTCACGCTCACCGGTGTCCGTGTCGGTGGCGTTGGAGGCGGTGCGCCGGGCCGCGGCCCTGCCCACCCTGGAAGATGTACTGCGCCAGGAATTCCGAACATCCTGCGGCGCACTGCGTTCGCATGATTTGGTCGAGGGCATCCGCGCTCAACTCATCGACAAGGACCGCAACCCACAATGGTCTCCGGGGTCACTGTCAGCAGTCACTGCCGAGGACATCAGCGGGTACTTCGTCTGTGCCGATCCCGATCTGCCGATCCCGACGTGACGTTGCAATCCTGATTCAGACCGGACCACAGGGACGCACAAGGACCGAATAGGAGTAGCCATGGCAGCGACCGATTACGAAACGATTCTGGTCACCCGTGAGGACCGGGTCGCCACTATCACCTTGAACCGACCGAAAGCGCTCAACGCACTCAACAGCACGGTCATGAAGGAAGTCACCGCCGCCGCAGCCGAACTCGACCAGGACCCCGGTATAGGCGCGATCATCGTCACGGGCAACGAAAAGGCCTTCGCGGCCGGGGCGGACATTAAGGAGATGGCGAACCTCTCGTTCGCCGACGTGTTCGCCGCCGATTTCTTCGCTGCGTGGAACCAATTCGCCGCAACCCGCACACCGACCATCGCGGCCGTCGCGGGATACGCGCTGGGCGGCGGCTGCGAACTAGCGATGATGTGCGACATCTTGATTGCGGCGGACACGGCGAAGTTCGGTCAACCCGAGATCAAGTTGGGGGTGCTGCCTGGCATGGGTGGCTCTCAGCGCCTGACCCGCGCAATTGGCAAGGCCAAAGCCATGGACCTGATCCTGACCGGACGCAACATGGGCGCCGAAGAGGCCGAGCGCGCCGGCCTGGTGTCACGTGTAGTAGCCGCCGAAGCGTTAATCGATGAAGCGAAAGCAACAGCACACACCATCGCCGGCATGTCGCTGTCGGCGTCGCGGATGGCCAAGGAGGCCGTCAATCGCGCGTTCGAATCCACCCTCACCGAGGGTCTGCTCTACGAGCGGCGATTGTTCCACTCCGCCTTCGCCACCGCCGACCAAACCGAAGGGATGAACGCCTTCACCGAGAAACGGGCTGCGAAATTCACCCACCGTTAGAGTTCGTTCGTGACCGATAGCGGAGGGACGCCCGTAGCCACCAAGGATGCCGTACCGGAGCCCGCTCAGCCCACGGCTGGACATGCCTGGTGGGTTCGGCATTACACATTCACCGGTACAGCGGTCGCCTTGGTCATGCTTTTCCTCTCGCTGACACCGTCACTGCTACCACGGGGTCCGCTGTTTCAGGGCCTCGTCAGTGGCGGCGCCGGCGCGATCGGCTACGGCATCGGCGTTTTCGCGGTGTGGTTGGTGCGCTACATGCGCTCAAAAGACTCCAGCCCGCCGGCCCCACGCTGGGCGTGGCTAGTGCTCGTCGCCGTCGGCGCGGTGGGCATGCTCCTCATGGTCATCTGGTTTCACCGCTGGCAGGACGATGTCCGTGACCTGATGGCTGTACCGCGACTGGCATTCTGGGACTACCCGCTGGCCGCAGCACTGTCGCTGCTCACCCTCTTCGTGCTCGTCGAAATCGGCCAGCTGGTCGGCAGACTTGTGCGCTTTCTCGTTCTTCAGCTGGAGCGCTTCGCTCCCCCACGGGTTTCGGCCGTGGTGGCGGTCGCACTGCTACTCGCCCTGACGGTGGCGCTGCTCAACGGCATCGTGGTGCGATTCGCCATGACCACTATCAACAGCACCTTCGCAGCCGTCAACGACGAAGCCGATCCCGATATCGCCGAGCCCGATTCGACCTTGCGTTCCGGCGGGCCCGAATCACTCGTCAGTTGGGAGTCTCTGGGCCACCAGGGGCGCATCTTCATCAGCGGCGGCCCGACGGTCGAGCAACTCACCGAGTTCAACGGAAGCCCGGCGATCGAACCGATCCGCGCCTACGCCGGCCTGCACTCGGCGAAGGGCATCAAAGCGATAGCCGAACTCGCCGCCCGGGAATTGCAGCGCACCGGCGGACTGAATCGCGCGGTGGTGGCAGTGGGCACGACGACTGGTACCGGTTGGCTCAACGCCGCCGAGGCCTCGGCCCTGGAGTACATGTACAACGGCGACACCGCGATCGTCAGCATGCAGTACTCGTTCCTGCCCAGTTGGCTATCGTTCCTGGTCGACAAGGAGAATGCGCGTCAGGCCGGCCAGGCGCTCTTCGAAGCGGTCGACGAGCTGATTCGTGAGATGCCTGAGGCGCAACGGCCCAAGCTGGTGGTATTCGGCGAGAGCCTGGGGTCTTTCGGTGGCGAGGCGCCGTTCCTCGCATTGAACAACCTCATCGCCCGTACCGATGGGGCCCTGTTCAGCGGTCCGACCTTCAACAACACCATCTGGACCGACCTGACTCGCAATCGCGACCCCGGGTCGCCGGAGTGGCTGCCCATCTACGACAAGGGTGAAAACGTCCGGTTCGTGGCTGAACCCCGCAACCTGCAGCGGCCCGATGATCCATGGGGTCAGCCGCGGGTGGTGTACCTGCAGCACGCGTCGGATCCCATCGCCTGGTGGAATCCCGATCTGCTCTTCGCCGAACCAGACTGGCTGCGTGAACCACGCGGCTACGACGTATCACCGGACACAATGTGGATTCCGATCGTCACCTTCCTTCAGGTGTCGGCGGACATGGCGGTGGCGATCAACGTTCCCGACGGCCACGGCCACGTTTACGTCAAGGACGTCGCCAACGCGTGGGCGTCGATCCTCTCTCCGCCAGGCTGGTCGCCGGAGAAGACCGAGAAATTGCGTCCGCTGCTGCGTAGCGACGAGAACTCCTAGAGAAGAACCTGTTTGCGAGTTCGCGGATGGCCGCGATCAAGGTTCCTGCGCAAGCACGGGGGTGTCTCTGCGCAGGGTTTCACCGCGGAAGAACGCCGGCTGACGTGCCCGCATGATCAACATGAACACCAACCCGATCACGATGAGCCCCAGGCCAAGGATGAGAACCAGTCCGACTCCACCGATGCTTGCGCCGCTGCCGTAGTCGGGTGATGCGCTGTCTCGCAGGGTGATCACGAACACCGTCAACAGGCCAAGCCCACCCAGCAACGGAAACAGCAGCTTGAAGATGAAGTTGGAGGCGCTAGCGAACAACTCGTCGCGGAAGAACCAGATACAGCCGAACGCGGTGAGTCCGTAGTAGAAGCAAATCATGATCCCCAGCGAGTAGATCGTGTCGGTGAGCACGCTCGCACTGATGAATGTGAGCACCGAATAGAACACCGCTGCCCCCACTCCCGCGGCGACGGTTGCAAAGGACGGTGTCATGAAACGGGGATGGATGTTGGTGAAGGACTTCGGAAACGCCCGGTAGGTTCCCATCGCCAACATCGTGCGCGATGTGGGCAGGAACGTGGTGATGAGGCTTGCGGCGCTCGACGCCAGAACCGCCAGGAACAGGAAAAGGTGCAGCGGTTCGCCCAGGATCGGCTCTGCCAGCGCACCGAACACGTTCTCTTCGATTTCCTCATTGCCCAGGCCGAGACCCTCGGTACCGACCCCCGCGTACATCTGTGTCGCGATGGCCAATAGCAGGTACGTCAGCAGAATCGACACCACACACAGAAGGGCGGCGCGGCCGGGTGTGCGATCGGAGTCGCGAGACTCCTCGTTCACAGTCAGCGCGGTATCCCAGCCCCAGAACGCGAAGATCGAACCGGACAGGCCGGCGATAAACGCCGACATCGTCAGCCCGGCCGGGCTGAACCAGTCAAAACTGAACGGGATACCGGTGGCCGATGACCGTGACCTCACGATCGCGATCACCGCGAAGCTCAGCAACACCGCCATCTGAAAACCGACAAGAACGAACTGCACACGTTCAGTGGTGGTGATCCCGCGGTAGGCGATCGTGGTCGCCACCGCCAAGAAACTCAGACACGTCAGGACATTGATCACCGGGTTCTGCCACATCGCGGAGACGCTGGCGCTTCCGAAGACGTCGCCGACGAACTGATAGAAGAACTGGACCGCAACTCCGGCGAGGTTCGATAACACGATCACGGTGGCCATTACCGCAGCCCATCCACCGATCCAGCCGATGTAGGGGCCAAACGCCTTCGTGGTCCAGGTGAATGACGTCCCGCAATCGGGCGCCACTTTGTTGAGCTCGCGGTATGCATACGCGGCAAAGAACATTGGCAAGAAGCCGGCGATGATGACGACGACCATCTTGGACCCGGCCTCGGCGACCAGAATGCCGATCGTCGCCGTCAACGCATAGGCGGGTGCGACCGACGAAATCCCCAGAACGGTGCCGCCCAGAAGACCGACCGCGTTGCGTGAGAGCCCCTTGTCCTGTAGGTCGGGCTCGGCAAGATGATGTGGATCGTGTGCCTCGATGTGCATAAGACCTCACTCACGCCGGCGGTCTGCCAAGCCTAAGGCCCGCCCGGGCGGTCTGGTGCCCGTTGGCACACAACATGTCGAGTATGGACCTTCCATGGGTCGGGGCATTGGTCGGAGTCGGCGAACGGGCAGATCGCGAGCCGACAGGGTGACCGTTCACCTGGCCAATCGCCTCTAGCTGCGAAAACTGGCCCTGGCGGCGGCGGCCCGAGAATCGGTGCCTAGATTGGCAGCATGCGCGGTTACCCGCTTCATTTTCTCTGCGCCGCCGCGGCGGGCCTGGCGATCCTGCCGGGATGTTCATCGAGCACTGAGCCGACGCCGTCGTCGGGCACGCCATCGACATCCTCGACCGGCGGTGCGAGCCCCTCGACATCTGTGCCGCCCGGCGGCGTCGGGGTGTCGCCCGGCGGGGTGACTACCGCCGTCGCTGCGCCCGCCGAGTCCACCGAGGACGACTACTTTCAGGCATGCCGAGCTGCGAGGACCTGGATGGAGCAGCAGGGTGGCGAACCGAGGGCGCAGATGGAGCCCTACCTGAAGGCGGTCCAGACCACGGACTCAACTGGCCCCGGCACGTTCGGCAGGCCTTGGTCGGAGCTTTCCCCGGGAGAACAATCCGCGGTCATCGTGGCTGTGGATGCGGCCGTCGAGGGGTTGTGCGGCTAGCCGGATTCCACCCGCTACTTGCGTAACGCAGTGGCGGAAATTGAGAGCCGAGATCGCCACTGCGTTACCCAAGCGTCGGGATCGGCGCGGCTAGTGACCCAGCGCTCCTGCCCAAGGCACGACACGAGGTGATTACGCGGACGTCGCGCCGCTGGGACGACGGAGGCGCAGAATGGGATCCATGCGGGTCGCACTGGCACTGGGTAGCGGCGGGGCGCGCGGTTACGCGCACATCGGCGTCATCAACGAGCTGCACGAGCGGGGCCACGAGGTCGTCGGTATTGCCGGATCCTCGATGGGTGCGCTGGTCGGCGGGCTGGAAGCGGCCGGCAAGCTCGATGAATATGTTTCGTGGGCAAGCTCATTGACGCAGGGCGCGGTGCTGCGTCTGCTGGATCCGTCGATCACCTCGGCCGGGGTGTTACGCGCGGAGAAGATCCTGTTGGCGGTACGTGAGATCCTTGGCGCACTCACCATCGAGGAATTGCCGATGCCGTTTACGTCGGTGGCCACCGACCTGATTGCCGGCAGATCGGTGTGGATGCAGCGCGGCCCGGTGGACGACGCGATCCGGGCATCGATCGCGATACCCGGCGTCATCACACCCCACGTACTCGACGGCCGACTCCTTGCCGACGGTGGCATCCTCGACCCGATCCCGATGGCACCGATCGCAGCCTGCGCCGCCGACGCCACGATCGCCGTGAGCCTGTCCGGTAAGGATCCGCAATCCGGACCGGGTACGGGAGAAAGCCTCACCGCGGACTTGCTGAACCGTATGTGGCGCAGTACATCGTCTCTGCTCGACTCCAAGACTGCACGATCACTGCTCGACACCCAAACGGGCCGGGCGGTGCTGGGCCGATTCAGCACCCCTCCCGATGACGAGGGCGACGAGGATGACGAGGGCAACAGCCTGCCTGCAACCCCCAAGCTAGGCGGGTTCGAAGTGATGAACCGAACCATCGACATCGCACAAAGCGCGTTGGCGCGGCATACGCTGGCGGCCTATCCGCCCGACCTGCTTATCGAGGTCCCGCGGACCGTGTGCCGCAGCCTGGATTTCCACCGCGCAACCGAGGTTATCGAGGTCGGGCAGGAACTCGCCAACGTGGCACTCGACGCGCTTGACGAGCTGGACACCCCGGCAGATGGCGCGTCACAGCCCTAGAAAGCTGGCTACCCGATCTGCCACCTGTCGGCCCTGGACCCGACCGGCCTCCGCCGACGGCCGACGGCACGCCGGATCAAGCGAGTTGGGACCGAAGGCGGCGAGCGACTTCGAATCGGCGAACACTGCCAGCGTTGCGCCGGGAAATGCGTCGATCTCCTCCGCCGCGGGGGTCCCCCACGGCGACGGTGCGTCCACCCCGGAAGGCACCAGGGCTACCACGACCGCGCAGTCGTGCACCGCCGAGATGTTCACGCCGCTGCCGACCCCGCCGTCCATGAACTGTCGTTCGCCGATCGACACCGGAGGCCACGCCCCGGGCACCGCGCAGCTCGCGGCGACTGCATCGACCAGTTCGACGCCGGATTCGTTGTCGAACACCTCCAGTTCACCTGTGGCAATGTCGATTCCAGTAATGCGTAGGGTCTGCTGCGGCCAGTCGTGAGTGGGCAGTCGCCGGGCGATCACCGATCTGCGCACCGCTGCTGACACGGCCTCGGGGCGCCTCGAGACGTCCACGGCCACCGCACCGATCTGCCGCAGCTTCTGCGTCTTGGTCTCGCCCGGGGTGAGTATCGCTGACAGAAACAACTCGGCGATAGCGTCCACGGACACACCTGGATGGATCTCGTGGGTTTCGCCCGCAACCTGCCGTTCGAACAACTCGTCCAACGACAGGCCGCTGCATATCTGAGCAGCGACAGCCGAACCGGCGGAGGTCCCAAGCAGGACGTCGGAGTCGAGCAGCACCTGGCACGCCTCGGGTGACTGCTCCGAAATTCCCAGCAAGACACCGGTTTCCCAGGCGATGCCGGCCAGCCCACCGCCAGCGAGCACCAGCGCCCGTTTACCCTTCGTCATGAACCGCCCGCCAGATGGGGCGCAGCCCTGCCGCTTATCAGCGGTAGGTCCAAATAGGTGGCGATGCCAGGCGCGGCCGCGCACACCGCGGGAACCGAGTTCACGCAGTGCGCCGCTGTGCCGACGACGCCGCATTCCGGGCCCTGCCCGCCGACCTCGGACTGAAAGCCCTTGACCGACACCGTGAAGTTGGGGTTGCCGCGCACCTCCATCTCGTAACGCTGCCCCTCCGGGCCGAATGACCATGCCGGGTCCAGGTTCTCCTCACCCATCAGCCAGTTCACGGTCACCCGCACGACGGTTTTGCCGCCGGACAGCGCCTCCCAGCTGAACCTGCGGCCCGCGACCTGCCCGGGCTCGATGGGCCCTATCGGCGAATCGATCACCGCAGTGGCGATCGCCACCGCCTGGGAGGTCCGCACCTTGGGATCGGCGGCAAAGCCTAACTGGTCCACGCACATTCGAACGGCCTGGATGAATCCAGCGTCCAACATCTTCTGCATCGGCCCGGTCAAGGCCTGGTCCGGCGATCCACCGAAACCCATCACGTGTCTAAGTACCTCGGGGGCATCGTAGGTTCGCAGGTCCGAGTACTCCTCGGCCCGGACAAACGTCACGCCTGTTGACATTGCCGACAACAGCAACGGGAACTTCTCGCTGATACCACCCGGGGCAATACCGGTGCCGTGCAACGTGACACCGCCCTCCAGCGCGGCATCCCGCAGCGACGCACCGCTACGCTCGCTCGGGTACAGCCAGCCCACCGGGGTGACGACGTTCTTGCCCGACCTCAGCAGCGACGCGACTTCATCCGGGTTGGCCATCAACGGGCTGTAGACGACCGCATCGGCGTCCAGTGCCAGGATCTCCTCGATGCTGCCAGTCGCGAGGACACCGAGCGGATCAGTGCCGACAAGCTCGCCGACGTCGCGGCCCACCTTCACTGCCGAATGCACCCAGCACCCGACCAGTTCCAACTCGGGATGTTCCAGCACAGCCTTCACTGCGGCCGTACCCACTCCACCAGTCGCCCACTGCACCACGCGCAGGGCCATGCTCCCTCCTCCCCGTGCGGCAACTAGAACAGGTTCTAGGCAGACCTAGACCAAATTACCTGTCCGCACGGGATGGCGGTTGCAGTACGGCTGATCACCGTCCAACTCGCTTACGCTGTGGAAACCTCCAACGCCCTGGGCACACTCAAAGCGATCGGGTCGGTAGCGAGGAACTGTGAGCACAGCATCTCGATCGCCGACTCGACCGAGAATTCATGCACGGCGCCGGAGTAGTCGGCGACATAGAGGTGCGATCCGTCCGAATCAAGCGCTACGCAGGACGGGCGCGCATCAAACGACAGCGAGTCCTCGATTTCCAGGGTGAACGTGCACAACACTGAAACGCGGTCGTAGTCAACGATGTAGGCGCGGCCACGCTCCGGGCTCACGACCAACTGCGTGGGTGCACCCCCGACTACCACCGTGTCGGTAACCCTGTTGGTCGAGAGGTCGATGACCTGAACTGCCCCGCCGACCATCCGATCGGAGGTGAGCACATAGACCCTACCGTCGGTGTGGGCGATGTCCCGGATGGGCGAGCCGATCACGACAACGCGCTGCACCCGCGCCGTCTCGCAATCGACGATGACCAATCGGCTGCCCCTGTCGTCGGTGACCGCCGCGTACAGGCGCTTGCCGCTCGGATCGACGCACAGCGCATCCAGGCTGGCGGCAGGACCGTAGCCGATGTCGATCGCTGCGTCGCTCTGGGCAACGGTGTCAATCACTGTGACACCGACGCCGTCCCGCGCCGCTCGGCCCACATAGACCCGCTTCCCGTCCGGGCTCGCGGCCAGTGCGGTGACACCAAAAGCCACTGGGAAGGTCGCGACGACGGATCTGGTCTCTAGATCGATCGCCGACACTAGGTCATGACTGGCGGAACTGGTGGCGACATAAGCGAGGCCGTTAGCGACGATGACGGCGACGGGATCGGCGGCGACCGCAACGTCGTGGTAACCGGACTGGGCCGTGGAGTCGATGAGCGACACAGTCTGGTCGGCGACGTTGGCCACCACGATGGACTCGTAGTCCGAGCTGCCCGCGGCGATGTCACCGATCGGGCCGCGGCCCACCGTGATGCGGCGTTCGAGGATGATGTCGGCGTCGACGGCCTCCACCAGCGCATGGTCAGCCGCTCGCAAAGCAGAATTGTCGTCGGATATTGCATGCCCCGTGGGGGCCAAAAGGTTTGCCATTGTTGTTGCACCTCCGCCGGAATCGCTGCACCGGTATCAAGATTCACTGTTGTTTCAGCAACCTGTTCGGGCGCTGTCTGCGATTGAGTTTAGCTAGAGAAAACCGCGGCCAACCACGCACGAATCGGCCCTATTGCACTGCGAACCCTGCACCTCTTAGGCGGGGTTAAGGAAATTCTTGGTTATCCGATTGTTACCTTCCGATGGCAACGGAAAGGCAGCGGCTGAAGAGGGGTTTCATACCGGTCGGCAACCTTCTCGGCAGAGTGTGACGTAAACGTCAGCCGGCAATTTTCTCAGTATTTGCAAACCAACATGAGCGACAAATCACATCGCGACACAACCGAAAACCTACCTGCCCGTCCCGTCGATGCAGAGTTCTGCCGCCTGCCCTGTCCTGGCGCGCCAATCACCTGATTCAGCAGCGGCGGCGGCTACCATCCGCACACGTAGCCCAGAGGAGGTCATGTCCATGCGCCCAACACGGCTGACAACTATCGCCGCCATATCGGCGGCTACCACCGCGGCGCTCATCGTGTCGCCCATGGCGCACGCCAATGAAGCCGACGATCAATTTCTCTCCGTAGTAGCGAGTTTAGGTCTCGAGTTCGACACCGCCGACGACGCCGTCGCGGCGGGAAACAACATCTGCGACATCGCCGCCGAGGGAAGCGCGAACAATGTGGGCGCCGCCACTATCCAAAGCAAAGTCATCGAGTCGCTTCAGGGCGAGGGCCTGGACCCAACCCGAGCGCGGCAACTGATGCAGGGCGCAGTTGATGCATACTGCCCGCAATACGACGCCGTCGTAGGCGACTGACGCCGCTGTTTCGTTTCCCTCCGCGCGCCTCCCGCAGAAGTCTCGACCTTGACTTTAGCCTTGGTAGCCGTGACCACAATGCTCGAACCGTCCCTCGCCGAGCTGGATTTCGAGCACGACATTCTCTGCGCGTGCCACAAACTGTGCAGTCCCGTTTCCCATCCGGCGCAGTGGTGGGTCACGCTGTCCTGCGGGTGCCCGTACCCGATGTGCCAACGGGCGCTGCGCTTTGCGAATGTGCGCCTGAAAGTCAGGAAGCTGAGTTGCCGATTATGCAATGCGGACCAGATCGCAATCCGCAGCGTCGTTCGCATATGAACCCGCGTGCAACGTAGCAACGCGGATCGGAGTGTTTCGATTTCGGAACGTCAGCGCGAATAGCCGATGACCGATCATCGCTGATGCGCATGCGACCGTTTGGCACAAACAGCAGCGCGAATGCTGCAACAGACGTACGGTGACGCCATCACCAACCGAGCGGGAAGGTCCAGATGCGCGGCACCATCATCCTTTCAGCAGTCGCCGGAGCTGCCGCCCTAGCCGCCGCAACGGCCACACCGGCGTTCGCAGACGAGACCGACGACATCTTCATCGAGGCGCTTGAGCGCGAGGGAGTCCCGTTCGCCACAACCTCGGGTGCTATCGCGCTCGCAGAAGCGGTGTGCGAGTACGTGAAAGAGGGGCAACCGCCAGAACAGGTGGCCGCGGAGATCACTGGACCGACGAATTGGTCGGCGAGACAGAGCGGATTCTTCGTCAGGGCAGCGACTCACTCGTACTGCCGTTCGTAATCCGCGTCACCACAGCCACTCTCCGGGTTTCTGCGCCGCATCCTGGAGTTGAACACCGCAGTCCCGTCAGGAACGCCGACACCGTCGCATCGGAATCTTGCCGGATTCTCCAGGACTCAATTGAGCAGACCGGGGGTCCGGGTTCCCCATCCGGTTCACGCGGGATTTTTTGGCGCACAAAGCATTTAGTCGGCAAGACGCGGTCATCCAATTGCCTCCAGACAGAACAACGCAAGGAATCCGACGAAAAACATGGCCGCCATCCAGGGCCGCTCCGGTGTCTCATGCGCCTCCACCAAGAGCTCCTCGACAACCAACCACAGCAGCGCAGCGGCGGCGAACGCGAGAACCAGGCTCAGCACGGCGTCCCCGGCGCCGCCGAGTAACAACGCGCCCAGGACCGCTCCCCCCGCCACCAGCAGGCTCAACCCGGCGGTGACGGACGCAGCCACGAATCTGGACGATCCCGAGCTGACGAGTTGCAGTGCCACCGACAACCCGAGGAACAGCACCTCCACCGTGAGGGCGATGGCGATCACGGTCGCCGTCTCGGTAGACACTGCCGCACCGGTTCCGACCAGTAGACCGTCAATGAACAGGTCAACGCCGACGACCGCCAGGAAGCCCACCGGCAGAGCCCCGGAGACCTGCGCCTTCTCCCCGCCTTCGAGATAACGCAACCCGACAAGGAGAGCGACACCGGCGGCAAATCCGATCACGATGAGCCCGAGAGGCCCACGATCGCGCAGTTGCGGGAGCACCTCGCCGGCGACCGCGGCCATCACGACCCCGGCCGCGAAGTGCTGCACCCCACTGACAACCGCCGGAGCTGGCGGGCGCAGCACTGCCACCACTCCCCCGACGACTCCGGCCAAGACCGGGAACGCGACGAGCCCCGTCGCTGTCATCACCACGCTGATGTGAACCACCCCGTGCCATCTCGAAACCGTGCTCGCCCGTATGCATTGTCGGTCTCTCCGCATTGCTTTTCTGGCAATCGGACGATGTTGTGCGGCGCAGCTACTCTGCCGAAGAACCGCTTTCGGAAACGCCGGAGACCAGCAGCCGGAGATGCGAAAATCGAAGACAGCGGCGGACTGGCCCGGCTGCGTTGCCAGCCGCCGACAACGAGAGGACGGCCCGTCATGTCCAAAGACAAACCCCAGGATCACGGACCGGTGGGGCTGCTGAGGGTGGCGGTGGCCGCAGTGG
>CAZCHU010000002.1:46916-57984 GCA_964498215.1 uncultured Mycobacterium sp.
AAACCCCAGGATCACGGACCGGTGGGGCTGCTGAGGGTGGCGGTGGCCGCAGTGGGCGTGATCTTCGTGGTCGGCATCTATCCCCTCACCAAGTTGTGGCCGTCGGGGTGGTCGTGGGGAGAGGGGTCCTCGCACTACCTGCCCATGATTATCGGCCTCTACGCCACCCTCGGGGTTTTCCTCCTGATGGCGACCCGTGATCCGCTCGCCAGCCGCACCCTGATCTGGTTCACCGTGGTTTCCAGCGTCGTACACGCGGTGATCATGGCTGTCCAGGCGCTCTCTGATGCCGACGAGCGCGGCCATCTGCTGGGCGATGTCCCGGCCTTGCTGATCGTCGCAGCGGTTCTTGCAGTGCTGTTACGACGAGCGGAGACGCCGCGCGCCGCGGGGGTCGGCTCCCACTGATTGAGACGTGAGATAGGCGGCAGCTCAGAAATCAGCGGGTACACCCCGTCCGGGTGCGGTCTTCCCGGTTACGCTCCTTCGAGGTCTCGCACATGCGCCTCGCGGTGAAATGCGGGGGGTTCACTGACGGTGGCGGCGAAGGAGACGGTTGCTGGTGCATCGACGACGCAACAGGAACGACCAGATTCAGGACCGACCGAATGATCCAGCAGGATGACGCAACCGGCAGCTGGCCCGGTCCAGCCAGACGATTCGATGCGGGGATCGGTCCTCATCTGCTGCACGGCGATCGTGGCAGGTGTGGTCATCGGGTTCGTCGGCGGCGCCTTCCGCTGGCTTCTGGAAGCCGCCGATCACCTACGCATCGATCTGGTCGATTGGGCACGCCTGCTGCCGGGCCCGGGCTGGCTGGTGCCTGTCGCCGCTGCGGCGACGGGCGCCACCCTTGCGGCCTTGATCGTTCGCTGGATCCCGCTGGCATCGGGTAGCGGAATCCAACATGTCGAAGCCGTCTTTCGCGGCGAGGCGAAACCGCCCTCGATTCGTCTGCTGCCGGCCAAGTTCATCGGCGGCGTACTAGGGATCGGGTCGGGTCTCGTTCTGGGCCGCGAGGGTCCGACCGTCCACATGGGGGCCGCGATCGGTGCTGAAGCGGCGCGACGCGCTCGGTTGCCTGACTCCGAGGTGCGGATGATGCAGACCGCGCTGGGCGGGGCAGGGCTGGCGGTCGCCTTCAATGCTCCGATCGGGGGCACCCTGTTCACACTGGAGGAGGTGACTAGGTCCTTCCGGGTCAAGACGGTTCTGGCGACCATTTTTGCGGCCGTGACTGCGGTGGCCTGTTCACGGTTCATCCTTGGGAACCGTCCGGACTTCTTGGTGGAGCCGATACACGCCCCGGCACTCTCCTGGCTTCCGGTTTTTGTGATCTTCGGTCTGCTCACCGGATGTCTGGGCGCGGTGTACAACGTGCTGGTGCTGTGGTTCCTCGACCACGTTGGCCGGGTCCGCCGGATTCCCAAGGTATTGAAGGCGACCATCATTGGCGCGATCATCGGGTTGGCGATGTTCATCTACCCGCTTGCGGTCGGTGGCGGCGACACCTTCACGCAACTGATCCTCGGGGGACACCGCATCATTCTGCCGGTCGTCGTCGGCTACCTCCTGGTGCGTTTCATCGCCGGCCCGCTCTCGTATTCCGCCGGGGTGCCCGGCGGATTGTTCGCTCCGCTACTTGCGGTCGGCGCACTCTGGGGTTTGTTGTTCGTCGGGGTCTTCAATTTCATATGGCCGGGAAACGAGACGGCCCTGACAATTCCGATCGCACTGGTGGGCATGGCGGCCTTCTTCGGAGCCAGCGTCCGGGCCCCCGTCACCGGGATAGTGCTCGTCATCGAGATGACGGCGACGACGTCGGTGGCAGTGCCGATGATGGCTGCCACCGCCGCGGCAGTGTTGACTGCCTACGCTGTCGGATCGCCGCCGATCTATGACAGCCTGCGTAAGCGGATGCCCCCCGAAGACCCACAGCCAGAGAAAGCCTGAATCTTGCGTCGCCCGTCGTTCTCCTAAGCTCGACGTGATGGCACCAGACGGCGAGCGACGGCAACTCTGGTCACGGCTATCGGAGCCCGCGTTGGCGGCCCGCTCGAACCTGCACAAACGCAGCGCCGAGAAATTCGCCCGCCTGCCCCACCCGGTGCAGCAGGCCGGCCGACTGGTCGAACGTACCCGCCGTGGGACACTCCACGACCGGGTTCCCGGGCTCGCGGCCGAAGCCGCGTTGTTCACATTGATCTCGCTGCCGGCGTTACTCCTTGCTGTCATCGGATCGCTCGGTTTCGTCGCTGCCATCCTCGGCCCTCAAGGCAACCAAGAGCTTCGCGAGCTTCTGCTCGGGATTCCCGCACCGTTCCTGTCCGACCCGGCAATGGCCTCCTACGAGAGGACTTTGGATGCCATGCTCGCCCAGACCCGGGGCAGCGTGGTGTCGATCGGCATCGTGCTCAGCCTCTGGACCGGTTCGCGAGCAGTGAACCGCTATCTGGAGACCATCACGATCGCCTACAGCGTCGAGCCGCGGCCGGGTTGGCGACGACGGCTGCTGGCTCTGGGACTGACCATCGGAATGCTTCTCGGCGCGGTAGCGGTGCTGCCGCCCATGGTTTTCGGTCCACGCATCGTGGAGTGGTTGACGCCAGACCCATTCGCCGACACCACGCTGCGCATGCTCGATCTGTTGTTTTGGCCGAGCATCGTTCTCCTCGTTTTCGTCGGTCTGGTGACGCTGTACCACGTCGGGGTGCCGTGGCGGACCCCCTGGCGTCGCGATGTGCCGGGGGCGCTACTGGCGATGCTGCTGTGGCTGCTGGCGTCGGCCGGTTTGCGGACCTACCTCACGCTCAGCGTCCAGGATGACGCGTTTTACAGCCAGCTGGCGATGCCGATCGCCATTGTCCTGTGGCTCTACATCACCGCGTTCGCCGTACTGCTGGGTGCCGAGTTCAACGCCGAGATCGAGCGGATGTGGCCCCACGAGCGCCATCCCTGGCGCCTGCGTCGAAACACCGACCAGGCCGAGGCCGGGCCCTCCGCTGCCGACCAGAAGACCTGACCGGTCCTCGGCTACTTGTAGGCGACGGCCGCGCTCGACGGCCCGTCCAGCGCAATGGTGTCGAACGACCGAAAGCCCGCCGCCGTGCACCACTGTCGAAAGTCCGCGGCGGTGTAGTCGAACGCATCACCGAACTCGATCAGCATGTTCAGCGACATCGTGAGCCCGAAGGTGTTGCTGCGTCGCGCATCATCGATCAGCGACTCGATCACGATGAAGGCTCCGCCGTCGGGCAGCGCCTCATAGGCCTTGGCGATCAAGGCGCGCTTCTGGTCAAGGTTCCAGTCGTGCAGGATCATGCCCATCGTGATGACGTCGGCGGTAGGCAGCGGGTCGGTCAGGAAGCTGCCGGCGACCGCCTCGACCCGGTCCGCCAAGCCTGCCTCGGCGATCTTGCGGCCGGCGATCTCGGTCACCGCGGGAAGGTCGAAACTCATACACCGCAGGTGCGGGTGCGCCGCGGCCACGGTGCGAGTCAGGAGTGCATCTGCTCCCCCCACGTCGCAGAGCCGCGCATAGCGCTGGAACGGGAATTCGGTGGCGAGCAGCTCGAAGTTCCGTCGCGAGGAGGCGTGCATTGCCGCCATGAAAACTTCGAGCCGCTGCGGATCCGCATAGAGCGTCTCGAAGAACGGCCGACCGGAATGCTTTGTCTCGCTTTGCGCTTGACCTGTCTTCAGCGCTTCGGTCAGATCCGACCAGTAGCGGTAGTTGCGGTCGTCCCAGATCTTGAGCAGACCACCTTGATACGCCGGGCTGCGCTCGTCGAGGAAGTGTGCCGTCTCCGCGGTGTTGCGATACCGGGCCTGCGGACCGTCCCCGTCGCGATCGAGCAGATCCACTGACACCAGAGTGTCGAGAAAATCCGTCGCGGGTCGAGGCACCAGGCCCAGCTCCTCGGCGATCTCGGCTGCTGTCATCGCCCGATCGCCCAACACCGTGAACAACCGAAGCCCCACAGCGGATAACAACACCTTTGCCTGGCAATAGCCGCCGCCGATCGCCATGATGCGATCCGGTCGCAATTCACTCATCGTCCAACCCCGATCGATGCACCACAAACAGACTGTTCTCCCACCGTAGTTCTCGTACCCGCGGTGGTCACAAGTGCAGAGCAGTTAATGAGCACCCGGGTGGTCCTCGGGATGCGCAGGAATCGAGCCCAACCCGGGAGCGGTATCCGGCCAGATCAGTAGCACCGCGCAGGGAGCGTGGTCGACGACGAACCGGGTGCGGTGACTGAGACTGTGCGGCCCCAGCCGGGATCGGTCGCCGTCGCGCGCGCACACCAACAGATCGGCTCCGGTACAGGCCGCTACGACTTCGCGCTCAACACGACCCGCGCGGACGACACCCTCCGCCGGCACCCCCAACCGCTGGTGCGCTGCGTCAAGCAGCTCCGAGGCCGCTGCCCGCGCAGCGTCGGTGACCGCGATGCCGGGATCACGCTCGCGCATGCCCCTGCCGAGAAGCCCCGAGAACGCGCCGTGCACCGCTTCGCCGACCTGGCTCTCGAGCACGTAGAGCAGGACGATGTCCGGTGCTGAGTTCATCGATTCCAGCGTGGTTGCGACGCTGTCAACGACGGCCTGCCACGTTCCTTCGGATAGCCAGGCCACCACCCGCGCGGTCATTGCATACCTCCCACGTTCAATCCAAGCCAGAGTGCGGCCACACCCGCCAGCAAGCCGACGGGCACGGTCAGTGCCCCCAAGCGAAGGAACTCGGTCAGGGTGGGCGCCGCATCACGACTCGCCAGCACCCGGCGCCACAGCAGAGTGGCGAGCGAACCGACATAGGTGAGATTCGGGCCCACGTTGACCCCGATCAGCATGGCGAGCACAAGCCCCGGGTGCGGATTGAGACCGAGCACTCCGAGCATCACCAAGGTGGCGGGCAAGTTGTTGACGACGTTGGCCAGTACCGCTGCCACCAGAGCGACACCGAGCAGACCCGTGAACGAGGGTTCGGTCGGCAGCAACGCTCCCAGGGCCCGACCCATACCGTGACCGGTCACGGCAGCCACGACGACGCCCAACGCGAACACGAACAGGCAGAAGAACGGCGACGCCTCCCGGACCAGCGTGGGAAGGGTGGTCTCCCCGTGCCGCAGGGACCGCGCAGCCAGCGCCGCCGCGCCACCCACGGCCACCCACACCGGTTCGACGCCGACAAAGCCGGACACGCCAAAGCCGGCCAGGGTAAGCGCCAAGACCACGAACACGAAGGCGGGCGGAGCGGGAGTTGAGTCGAGGCCGTCAACCCGACCGCCTACCGTGCCCATTCCCGCCGGTGACAGCCGCAGGTCGTCGCGAAAGAACCAACGGAACACCACGTACTCCACCGCGATCACAGCCAGCCACGGCAACCCCATGAAGGCGGCAAACTGGAGAAACGACAGGCCGGTCGCCGAAAACGCAAGCAGGTTCGTCAGATTCGACACCGGCAGCAGCGTCGATGCGGAATTCGCGAGGTGGGTGCAGGCGTACACATGCGGTTTGGCCCGCAATCCCAAACCGGCGGCGGTGCGGAACACCACTGGGGTTAGTAGAACCACAGTCGCATCGAGGCTGAGCACCGCGGTAGTTCCCGCCGCTGCGGCGAAGACCAACCCGAGCAAGCGAACGGGTTGTCCGGCCGACAACCGACCCAAGACCCCACCCAGCCAGGTGAACATGCCGGCATCATCGGCCAGATGCGCCAGCACCAGGATGGCGGCCAGAAACCCGACCGTAGGCCCCAGCGTGTGGACTTGGTGCAGCGCATCTGTCGGGGACAGGATCCCCAACCCCACAACGGCCGCCGCGACGGGCACCGCGACCGTGGCCTCCGGCAGCCCGCGCGGCTGCAACATCGCGAAGAGGAGCACTCCCGCAAGCAAAACCAGGGCCAGTACCTCGGCGGCCGCACCACTTACCACCGGCGAATCACATCAGAGATACTCGCATGTTCGAATAGGCCGCTCCTACCTGGTCGACCGACGCTGCGCGACGGCGGGCCGAGGCTCCGTTCGCGCCGCGCAGCGCTACGTCGCCGGTGCGGCAGATCGCGAGTATCGCCAATCCTCGAACAAGAGCTTGCTGCCGAGTACTCCGAATATGAGGGGAAAGACGAAGTACTGGTACTGGGTCCACACCAGCGCCAGCAGGGTATCGGCGACCCCGCCTGGCATATTTTCGAAACCGCCGAACACCTCGCTGAACGAGAAGATGAACGTTGCCACGATGGGCTCTCCCGCCCCGAGCACCGGGATCAGGTAGCGCAACGAAGAACGCACCTTGTTGAGTCGCCAGAAGGCGAGCGCCGAGGCGACATTGACGAAGGCATACATCTCCAGCGTGAAGAACGTCGAATTGTGGTTAACCGTGCGCAGATCGACCGAACCGAACGATGCCAGGTTCCACCAGTACATGTGCAACACGTTTTCGCGTATCCACGGGGTGTATGCGACCACGTCATTTAGCGTGTTCAAGTCGTGGAAGATGAAGGGAGAGAAGATTACCCAGGGAATCTCCCAGAGCAGGTTCGTCATCACATAGGAGACCATCCACAGCACCAGGCACTCGTGGAAAAGTGCTGCCCGCGGTCTCTTCCTGGCCCCCGGGAGCAGCAACGGAATGATCCATCCGTTGAGCCAGATACTGATTCCGTAGAGGGAGGCCTTGGTACTGGTGGTGAAGTCGAGCGCGCCCAGATAGAACAGCGTCGCAAACACCGCGACCGCGCCCCAGAAAACTGCCGTCCAGATGCCGAAGGCCCGCCAGGCCGGCGACGATACCCGGCGTTCTTCGGCGACGGCGCGCATCGGTTCTTCCACATCGAAGCTGGCGAGTCCCGTCATCGTTCCTCCACTGACCCGTTGCATGTGTCGAAATATCGACATATCATTCGATAATGTGACACCGAAGGTAGACCTGCCTCCGGGGCCGGGTCAAGGCTCGCCCCCGACCGAACGCGTGATCTCGGTACTGGAACTGCTTGGGAAAGAGCCGACCACGCAATTCTCACTGGCCGAGATCTGCCGTCGACTGGGGCTCAGCCGGGCGACCGCGCACGCCATTTTGACGACGCTCGCGGCCCGCGCCTGGGCGGTTCGGGATCCAGCGACTGCGGGTTACTCGTTGGGGCCGGCCGTCGCAGCTTTGGGCAGGCCAGCGCACACGCTGCTGCACCGAGTCGAATTGCAGGCGTTGTCGAACGCGACCGGTACCCAGGTCTCGCTGGCCCGGCGGGAAGGAGATGCACTGGTGGTCATCGGCACTGTCGGCGAGTGCCTGACCGGACCACGGATCTCGCGGGGTATGAGAACACCGTTTGTGGCCCCGATAGGGCGCGACTATGTCGCCTGGTCCAGCATTGAGGGTCAGAGGGCGTGGCTGGAAGCACTGGGGACCCCTAGCCGACGGTTTCGACAGCGAATGACACTAGTGCTGAACGAGATTCGGCAGCGCGGCTTCGTTGTTGAACGTCTGACCCGCGACTACGTACGCGTCTACACAGCCCTGCGGGCACTCACCGCCGATGGCGAGATCGACGAGATCACCACGCAACTGGCGCGCGCGTACACCGAACTGGCAGCCGTCGACATCCTTGATGAGGAGATGCGCAACGGCGCCGCCCACAGCGTCGCTACGGTGTCCGCCCCGATCCGCGATGCAGACGGTGTCGTGACGATGACGCTCATGGCCTCGGTCTTCGCCACTCTCGACGGTGCGGCTATTCGCACGCTGGGCGAGCAGGTGCGCGCGGCGGCCGATGCCATCGAAGAAAGTATTGCGCGCTACCCCACGCCGGCCTGAGTTCTTCGCTGTCGCCGCGTATCAGCCGATGAACGGCACCAGTAGCCGAGCTTGGCGGTCCGGGCCCCAATGCAGGGTGCATTCACAGCGTGGGGCCCGCTCGTAGGCCGCGGGAAACTGCCCGGTCAGCGGGTTGCGGGGCCACAGCCAGCGGCCGGCGACGACGAGGCGGAGTCGCTCACCCGCGCGAAAGAGCGTGGCGGAGGGTCCAATTGCCACATCGACAGCCTCGACCTGACCCGGCCGCATCGTCTCGCGGGTGGTGTATGTGGGCACCGGCTCGAAGGGCCGCGAACGCTGCGGATCCAGTGCGCGCATCGACGCCCGCATCCAGCCCGTGGCGACCCGGTCGCGACCGAACCCGTAGGAGCCCTCGAACGGGACGTACTGCGAACCGCGCCACTTCTCGACACCCACGAACAGATCGACGTCGTCGCTTCCGGCGACTTCGACGAACAGCCGCAGCGACATCGGCCCGGAGATCTCGGCGTCCTTTGGCAGAGTCCAATCGAAAGCAGCCGCGCTGGATTGACTGTCGAAGGAGATTGACCCGGAGTTCTCACTCGGCCGCAACGACAATCCGGACTCCGTCAAATACATCGGACTCCAACGGGTCGAGGGCAGCGGCCAGTCGGGCTCGGCACGCACCTCCACTACCCTGTCCCGGCTTTCACGAACCTCCAGACGCACAGGGGGCAACAGCGCGTCATCTCCGCCGCGAAGGTGACGGCTGAGGAACGCCAGTTGTGTCTGCAGAGCAGCCTCAGAGTAGAAGGTCGCCCACTTGCCGCCCCGGTGGGTGTAAAGGTGTTTTTCCGGCGAACCGATTTGCTCGAAACCCCGCACCGATCCCCGGCTGTGCAGATTGTTGTCCGAGAAAGACCCGCAGATCAATGCAGGCACGTCGATCAACGGCAAATCCGCGACGAGCGAACGCCAATACTCGTCGTAGGTGGGCCGAGCCGCGTTTTCTCGGCCGAGATCGAGTTTGAGCCGCACTTTCTTCAGCCCGCGCTGCCAGAGCTTGGTAAAGCCGACCTCTTGTATTCCACCGGGACGCAGCAGGTCACGGTACGGGTCGGTCATACCTTCCCACGGGACGATCGCCCTGAGGTGGGGAGGCCGCAACGATGCGGCTTTCCACTGGGAGATCGCCAGGTAGGACACTCCGATCATGGCTACCGCTGCGCTGCTCCACGGCTGCGCCGCGGCCCATTCGATCAGATCGTAGACGTCCTCACCCTCCTGATCCGACATCAGCGACGACACGCCACCGGACCGCCCGCTCCCCCGCAGATCGCAATTCACCACGGCAAAACCCTGCGCAGTCCACCACGCTGGGTCGGGGGCTTCCCAACTGGTCAAGCTCGAGAACCGAACCTTATTGGGCTGGCGCAACATTCGGTACTGCAAGGGCATCGAGTATCCGCCCAGTCGCCGTTTGGCCGGAACCTTGTCCTTCCCGTAAGGATGTGCGCTCAGCAGGACGGGGAACGGACCGTCGCCCGGGGGGAGATGCACGTTGACGCGCAATACCGTGCCGTCGCGGGTGGGCACGGGAACATCGCGGGTGATGATGATTCCCGGCGATGGCTCGTAGACCTCGATGGGGGGACGCACAAGAGCCCTGAGGCGAGACAGGGCATAGCGGCGCGAACCGGGCCGCTTCCACGGTCGATCCAGCGTGGTGGCATCCGTCGAGCCGGGTCCGGCCAAAGCTGCGCCTTCCTTCACGCCCCCACCCGAAATGGAGAAGACCGCAACCCCGAGGGCCTCGGCTGCAGATGCTGCCGCGACGATATCTCAAGCCTCAGTTTCCGGCGACGACCTCGATCGGTTCCTTCTCAACATCCGAGCGCGGCGTGGCAACTGTTTGATCGCCGTGACTCGGCGGAGCAGCGTCGACCGGTTTCTTGTAAGTACCGAACAGCTTGTCCCCGAATGTCATTACCACCGAAAGGTTCGTAGGTCTCCGCTCCGAATGGTGCAGCTCGTGCCCGGCGGCCGCGGGCAGTAGCCAGCGGGGATAGAACTTGGCGTCGTATCCACTGTGTGTGACCACCATCGCGGTTGTGTTCGCTATGGCATAGCCGACCACGATCAACGGATGCACCCCTAGCGCGAGCGGCGGAACGTAGAGACAAAGCATCACCATCAAGCCTTCGACAGGGTGCACGACGAAGTTCGTCCAGATGGTGAGGGGTGAATCGACACTGTGATGCAGGTAGTGCACTTTCTGAAACACGAACCGGCTGCGGTGTTCCAAGCGGTGCCACCAGTAGGTGAGGAACTCGCCGATCACCATGAATAGCACGAGCTGCACGAAGAACGCGGTCAGTGTCGGCGCAGCTCTCGGAACTTCCGCTACCCACAATCCCAGTTGGGCGTGCAGAAAGAACAGCGCCACCGCAGCACCGATGTAAGTACACATAATGCGGAGCCCCAGCACCGACGCCGCTCTCGCGGAGATCTTCTGATAGACCGCGACATCCAGAATCGAGAAGCCGATTCCGGTCACCAGTACCACAGCAACGACGACCGGCAGGAAATACAGTGGGAACTCGAAGAAGCCCACACCGAGATGGGTCAGCATCCAGTCCCAAATCGGCTGCAACACAGACGGATCGTTCACCATTCACTCCTAGTCGTTGGTGTTTCCGGCCAACAGGCGCCAGGCCGCGGTCTTGAGTTCGGCGATGCACTCCTCGACGCCCAGGTCATCCACGGATAGCAAGGCCAAATCGGCGAAGAAGACTCTTCCGAGGAGCTTCATCGAAAGATCCAGGCTCTCCGGCATGCTGTCGACAGCGCCGGCCAGCAGGGCCTGGAACATCTCGCGGACGGCAAGGCGGAACTCGTCGGCGACCGGCCCCTGAGCCAATACCGACGCCATGGTGGCCCGCACCATGGGCAGATCCGATGCCGCTTCGTGGACGACCTGTTCGATGGCGACATCGATGGCGCCGACCGGCTCGGTCGCAGCCGCGATGGCCTCCGGGATGCGCGCTGCCACCTGGTTGCCCCAATCCAGGGCAGCCTCGCAAACCACGTGTTCCTTGGACGCGAAATAGCGATACATCGTTGCCCGCGACACGCCGGCTGTGGTGGCGATCAACTCCATCCCCACCGATTCGTGGCCCTGCTCGTGGATCAGCTCCCGGGCCGCCCCGAGAATCCTCGCGCGAACATCCAGCTGGCGGGCGTCGAGCCGGCGGTGGATCGTCAGCGTTGCCGCTCCCATAAAGTT
>CAZCHU010000003.1:0-57195 GCA_964498215.1 uncultured Mycobacterium sp.
CCACCACCAAAGCGGGCATGATCGGGCTCACCGATGCTCTGGCGCCGCAGTTGGCCGAGAAGGGCATCACCATCAACGCGATCGCCCCGGGCTTCATCGAGACCAAGATGACCGACGCCATTCCCCTGGCCACCCGCGAGGTGGGTAGGCGCCTTAACTCGCTCTTCCAGGGCGGCCAGCCGGTCGATGTCGCCGAGGCCATCGCCTACTTCGCCAGCCCCGCGTCCAATGCCGTCACCGGCAACACGATCCGGGTCTGCGGCCAGGCCATGTTGGGCGCATGAGCGAGGGCCAGCAGCCATCCGGCTGGAAGAATCTGCTTCGCGCCGCCGCCGGCGCACTGCCGTTGGTGCCGCGCGGCGACACGGTGCCCGACCGCAGGTTGAAGGTCGAGGGGCTGAGCATCGATCCCGTCAATGTCGCCCAATACGCGAATGTCACCGGGCTGCGGTTCGACAACGCAGTGCCGCTGACCTATCCGTTCGCATTGACGTTTCCGACGGTGATGTCGCTTGTCGCCGGCTTCGATTTCCCCTTCGCGGCGATGGGTTCGGTGCACGTCGAGAACCACATCACCCAGTACCGGCCGATCGCGGTCAGCGACACCGTGGACGTGGCGGTCCATGCCGAGAATCTGCGTGAACATCGCAAGGGCCTGCTCGTGGACATCGTCACCGACGTCAATGTCGGCAACGACACTGCGTGGCACCAGGTGACGACGTTTCTGCACCAACAGAAAACCAGCCTGTCGGACGAGCCCAAATCGCCACCCGGCAGGCAACCCAAGCTTGGGCCGCCAAACGCGGTGCTGCGCATCACGCCGGGACAGATCCGCCAGTACGCGGCGGTGGGCGGCGACCACAATCCGATTCACACGAACACGATTGCCGCGAAACTGTTCGGTTTCCCGACCGTGATCGCGCACGGAATGTACAGCGCCGCTGCCGTTCTGGCGAATATCGAGGGTCAGCTACCGGATTCGGTGAAGTACTCGGTGCGGTTCGCCAAGCCGGTGGTGCTGCCCGCCCGCGCCGGCCTGTACGTCGACCGAGGCACCAGCGGCGGCTGGGACCTGACACTGCGGCATCTGTCCAAGGGTTACCCGCACCTGACCGGATCGGTGACGCCGGGCTGAGGCCAAGCCGGCTAGCGCGAGGAGACGCCGGTTCCCTCAGCGTCGGGTGACACACCACCGGCCGGGTCCGAAGGCCTGCCCTTCAGACCCAGCCAGAACAGGTTGATCAGCAGCTGCGCCGCCTCGTCGGCATCGGCGTCGCCGGTGCTGACCCGGGATGCCACCGCCTCGCCGGCGCCCACCAGCGCGATGGCCATCAGGTCGAAGTCGGCGCCCGGTTCCGGGAAACGAGTGCCGGATCGAAGCAGGCGGGCGACGAGTTCGATGATGCGTTCGCGGCCCTCACGAACGGTACTGGCGAACCGCTGCGAGCTCGTCGCCTGTGTGTAGAGCACCATCCACGAAGCACGGTGGGCATCGATGTACTTCAGAAACGCCAGCACAGCGCTGCGCAACAGCTCTTTCGGCGGGTCGTCGAAGTCGATCTTGGTACGTACCTCGTCGACGAACCTGGTCAACTCCCGGTCCAGGCAGGCCCCGAACAGTTCCTCTTTGGAGCCGTAGTAGAGGTAGAGCATCGGCTTGCTGATCTGCGCCTCGGCCGCGATCGCATCCATCGACGTCTCGTGGTACCCGTTGACCGAGAAGATCTCCACCGCGGCATCGAGCATCTGCTGCTCACGGACGGCGCGGGGTAACCGCTTGGTGCCACCTGCCATGGCCGTGCCTCCCCACCGATACCCGATGTGTCCTTAGGACAGGGTAGGCAATAGGCGGCCGGTCAGCCGCCGCAGCTCGGAGAGGGGCCCTTGACTGCAGCGATCCGCATCACCGCGGCGTCCACGCCCGACATCGTCAGCTCGCCGGCGGCCACCGCCTTCTCCAGACGGTCGAGCACCGCGGGTACCTCGGTGGTTGTCACCCACAACGCGACGTCAGCTCCGGCCTGAAGTGAGCGCAGCACCGCGTCTGCGACCCCGAACCGGTCGCTGATCGCCCGCATGCTGGAAAGGTCGTCGGTGAACACCGGCCCGTTGAATGGTGGGCCGCCATAATTGCCGGACCGCAGCAGTCCGTAGGCAGCCGGGCTCAGGCTGGCCGGTTCGCTGCCGGTCAGCCCCGGGATCTCCATGTGCCCGACCATGACACCGACCGGCGCCTGGGCGGTCAGCGTCCGGTAGGGCACCAGATCGATTTCCTGCAACTCGGCCAACGGCGGGGTGACGACGCTGCCCGCGTGCGAATCTCCCGAAGCTTGACCGTGTCCGGGGAAATGCTTGAGCACCGGCAACACTCCAGCGTCGCGCAGGCCGCGGGCGTAGGCGCCGGCGTAGTCGGTGACCACGGTCGGATCGGAGCCAAATGAGCGGTCACCGATCACGGTGCTCGCGGGCGCGTCGGTGACGTCGACAACCGGCGCGAAATCGATGGTGATGCCCAAGCCGCGCATCTTCCGGCCGCGGTCCAGCGCGATGGCGTAGACCTCGTCGGGTGTTTTGGTCTGGGCCAGCACCCGCGGGGCCGGCTGCGAACCGATCACACTCGACAGCCGCGAGACGCGGCCGCCCTCTTCGTCGACGCTGACGGCTAGCTGCAGCGGGCCCGCCGCAGCGGCGATGTCGGTCAGAGAGCCGTCCGACAACATGGACAAATCGGTCCAGCTACCGATCATGATGCCGCCCACCTGGTGGCTCTCGACAACGGCGCGTGCGTCCGCCGCGCCGGTCACCCCGACCATGAGCAGCTGTGCGAGTTTGTCCCGCGTCGGCATCGCGAGCGGGTCCCCGCAGACCGGCGCTGCCGGGGCGGGCGCGGGCCCGGGAATTCCGGCGGGGGGTGCAAAGTTGGGGACCGGCCCGGCGGCCATCGCCAACGGCGCGGCGGTTACCGGCTCAGTGGGCGAATCGGCAGTCGAGGTGCATCCCAAGGTGAGGCCGGCGGTCATCATCATCGCGAGCAGGGCGCCGGGGGCTGTTCGTAGAGCTCGGGGCATAAGCCACGACACTAACGGCACCGGGGGTCGCTTTCGCAACCGTGGTCGCTAAACCGCCGGGGTCCGTGCTGATCGCGCCTCCTCGACCGGGGTGTGGTGCGTGCTACGTTGAGGCGCATGGATCGGTTTCTTGTGCCCGCCGCGGCCAGCATCGTCGTCGGCCTGCTGCTGGGCGCGGCTGCCGTGTTCGGGGTGACGTTGATGGTGCAGCAAGACACCAAACCGCCGTTGCAGGCCGGCGATCCGGCATCGTCAGTACTCAACAGGGTCGAGTACGGCGACAGAAGTTAGATCCCGCCAGAGGGCGGCCGAACCACTTTCCCGACGCTGGCTATGGGTGGCCGCTGCGGCGGCGCTGGTCCTGTCGTTCGCCCAGTCGCCCGGCCAGATCTCGCCCGATACCAAGCTGGACCTCACCGCCAACCCGCTACGCTTCCTGACCCGCGCCTTCAGCCTGTGGAACAGCGACCTACCGTTCGGCCAGGCACAAAACCAGGCGTACGGCTACCTCTTCCCGCACGGCACTTTTTTCCTCACCGGTGACCTTCTCGGCGTTCCCGACTGGGTGACGCAGCGGCTCTGGTGGGCACTGCTTCTGACCATCGGTTTCTGGGGGGTACTTCGGCTGGCCGAAGCCCTGGGTATCGGCAGCCCGAGCTCCCGCGTGATCGGCGCCGTCGCGTACGCGCTATCGCCGCGGGTGCTCACCACCATCGGCGCCATCTCTTCGGAGACCCTGCCGATGATGCTCGCTCCGTGGGTGCTGCTCCCGGTCGTCCTGGCACTCCGGGGCGGACCAGCTGGGCAACAGAGCGACCCGCGGCTACGGATCCTGGCCGCCCGCTCCGGGCTGGCGATCGCGTTCATGGGGGCCGTCAACGCCGTCGCGACGCTCACCGCGTGCCTGTGTGCGGTCCTGTGGTTGGCCTGCCATCGACCCAATCCGGTGTGGCGGCGCTTCACCGCGTGGTGGCTGCTGTGCGTGGCGTTGGCGGTCACCTGGTGGGTCATCGCGCTGGTACACCTCGGCAGGATCAGCCCACCGTTCCTGGACTTCATCGAGTCCTCCGGTGTCACTACCCAATGGATGTCGCTGACCGAGATGCTGCGCGGCACCGGTGCATGGACGCCGTATGTGGCGCCCACCGCGACCGCGGGCACGTCGCTGGTCACCGGGTCGGTAGCGGTGCTGGCGACGACCCTGGTGGCCGCGGGCGGACTGGCCGGGCTGGCGCTACGGACGATGCCCGCGAAGGGCCGGCTCATCACCATCCTCATGGTGGGCATCGTGCTGCTCGCCGCGGGTTACGGCGGTGGGCTCGGTTCACCGCTGGCGAACCAGGTACAGGCATTCCTCGACGCGGACGGCACCCCACTGCGCAACCTGCACAAGCTGGAACCGCTGCTCCGCTTGCCGTTGGCGCTCGGGCTGGTCCATCTGCTGGGACGCATGCCGCTGCCCGGCAGTGCCCCGCGAGCGCAGTGGCGGGACGCACTCGCCCACCCGGAGAAAGACAAGCGCATCGCGGTGGGCATCGTGCTGTTGACCGCGTTGACCGCGGCAACCTCACTGGCCTGGACCGGGCGGCTGACACCGCCGGGGACCTTCGACGCGATACCGCAGTACTGGCAGGACACCGCGGATTGGCTGGACGCCAACAATCTCGGATCACCGGAGCCCGGCAGGGTTCTCGTGGTTCCCGGCGCCCCGTTCGCCACCCAGGTGTGGGGCAACAGCCACGACGAACCACTGCAGGTGCTGGGCAGCAGCCCCTGGGGTGTCCGTGACTCCATCCCGCTGACGCCGCCGCAGACGATCCGCGCGCTGGACTCGGTGCAACGGCTGTTCGCCGCTGGCCGTGGCTCCGTCGGCCTGGCCGACACCCTGGCCCGACAAGGGATTTCGTATCTGGTTGTACGCAACGATCTCGATCCGCACACGTCGAGATCGGCGCGGCCCATTCTGGTTCACCGGACGATCGACGGTTCACCGGGCCTGACGAAGGTCGCCCAGTTCGGTGATCCCGTCGGCCCGGGCAGCCTGGATGGCTTGATCACCGATAGCGGGCTGCGCCCGCGCTACCCCGCCGTCGAGATCTACAAGGTCGCCCCCGCGACCCAAGGAGACTCCCCGGCATCGGCGCCGTATCTCGTCGACGCCGACGCGATGGCCCGCGTCGATGGTGGCCCAGAGTCGTTGCTGCGACTCGACGAACGACGACGGCTCTCGCGACTGCCCCCGCTGGGGCCCATGGTGCTGACCTCCGATGCGCTGCGGGCGGGCCTACCCACGCCAGTCGTCACGGTGACCGACACCCCATTGGCGCGCGAAACCGACTACGGCCGCGTCGATGACCACTCGTCGGCGGTCCGCACCGCCGACGATCCGCGCAACACCTTCAATCGGGTGCCCGATTACCCTGCTGGCGACGCGGACCCGCTCTACGCCCAATGGGACGGCGGACGCATTTCCGTGTCCAGTTCGGCCTCGGATTCCACCGCCCTGCCCAACGTGTCGCCCGCCTCCGCGCCTACCGCTGCCATCGACGGGGATCCGTCGACCAGCTGGGTGTCCAACGCGTTGCAGAACGCGGTGGGCCAGTGGCTCCAAGTCGATTTCGACCACCCCGTGACCAACGCCACGGTCACGATCACACCGAGCGCTACAGCCGTCGGCGCCCAGGTCCGAAGGCTGGAGGTGGCCACCGTCAATGGAACCAGCACGGTACGGTTCGACGAGCCCGGCCAGCCGCTGACCGTGGCGCTGCCCTACGGCGAGTCTCCCTGGGTGCGCATCACCGCCGCCGCGACCGACGACGGCTCCCCCGGCGTGCAGTTCGGTATCACCGATTTCACCGTCACCCAGTACGACGCGAATGGTTTCGCCCACCCGGTCAACCTTCGACATACCGTGGAAGTGCCGGGTCCACCACCGGGTTCGGTTGTCGCCCAATGGGACCTGGGATCCGAACTGTTGGGCCGCGCCGGCTGCGCCGAAAGCCCGACCGGCATCCGATGCGCGGCCGCGATGGCGCTGGCGTCCGAGGAACCGGTCAACCTGAGCCGTACCCTGACCGTCCCCCGGCAGACGTCGATCACACCGACCGTGTGGGTGCGCGCCCGCCAGGGGCCGAGCCTGGCCGACCTCATCGCAGAGCCCGGCACGGCAAGGGCCCGCGGCGATTCCGACCTGATTGACGTTCTGGGGTCCGCCTACGCCGCAGCGGACGGGGATCCCGGCACCTCGTGGACGGCCCCTCAGCGCGTTGTGCAACCGCACACTCCGGCCACCGTCGTCCTGACTCTGCCCGCACCGCAGGAAGTGGCCGCGCTGAGGGTGACCCCGAGCTCGTCTGCCCTACCCGCGCACCCGACAATGATCGCCGTCGATCTCGGGGACGGGCCCGAGGTGCGCCACCTGACCGAGGGCACCGAAACGGTGCACCTACAACCCCGGGTGACGGACTCGATCACCGTGTCACTGCTGGACTGGAGCGATGTGATCGACCGGACAGCACTCGGTTTCGACCAGCTCAAACCGCCGGGACTGGCCGAGATCGTCGCCCTCGACGCGCGCGGTGCCCCGATCGCCGCTGCCGACGCAGCCGCAAACCGTGCCCGCAGCATCAGCGTGGCGTGCGGGCAAGGCCCGATCATCGGTGTCGCCGGACAGTTCGTGCAGACTTCGGTGACCACAACCGTCGGCGCGCTGCTGGACAACGAGCCGATCCCGGCTCAGCCCTGCCGCAGCGAGCCGATCGAACTGCCCGCCGGCCAGCAGGAGTTCTTGATCAGCCCGGGGCCGCGGTTCATCGTCGACGGCGCCCAGCTGGCTGCTCCGCTGGCGGACCAACTAGTTTCAGCCGATACCACTTCCGTCGGCACCGGCCTCTGGACCAGCGACCACCGCATCGTCGACATTCCACCCTCGGATACGGCCCGCGTCCTCGTGGTGCCCGAGAGCGTCAACCCGGGATGGGTCGCTCACAGCGACGCGGGCGCCCCCCTGACCGCGGTCATCGTCAACGGCTGGCAGCAGGGCTGGGTCTTGCCGGCGGGTACCGAAGGAACGGTCGCACTGAGCTTTCCGTCCAATACCACCTACCGCGCCGGTCTGATCGGCGGGCTCGCGCTGCTGCCTCTGCTGGCCCTGTTGGCATTCCTGCCGAGTAGACGCACTCGCGACCTCGGCCCGGCCCCCCGCCCGTGGAACCCGCCGGCGACCGCCCGCGGCGCCGCGGTCGTCATCGTGGCGGCGGTAATCTCCGGCGTAGCCGGAGTCGCGATAGCCGGTATCGCGCTCGGAGTCCGGCAGCTGCTACGGAGTCGTGAGAATCTCTGGTACGCAATAGCAGTCGGCACCGCCGCGGCCGGGCTGATTCTTGCCGGTGCGATTCTCAGTCAGTATCCGTGGCGATCGGTGGACGGATACGTGGGACATTCGGCGGGCGTTCAGTTGCTCGCCCTGCTGTCGGTCATCGCGGTAGCGGTGTCAGCATTGACCTTCGATGACGAGAATGGTTGACCGGACCGGATCAACGCGCGAAGGCGGGCTCGGTGACCTCGTCCACCGAGCTGTCCAGCGGCGTCGGGTCGACACGCCTCTCCCAGCGCCGCAGGGCATTTCGGCACGGTGACTCCACCAGCGCGTAGCTGACCGCTGCAATGGCGAAGCCGAACACCAGAGTCAGCACCAACACCACCGGCATATGGCCGTTGAACGCGAACTGGCCGATCACCGGGAACACCATCGCCAGCGCGGCCAGGTGCCAGACGAACAGTCCGTAGGACCAGCGCCCGAGGGTGACCATCGTGGCGCTGCCCAGAAACCGGTGCGGGGTGTCGGGCCGGTCCAGAACCAGCGGCGCCAACAGCGCCCCGGCCACGATCGCGCCCATCGCCATCTTGATGGTGAATTGATCGACGCTGCCCGGGGTGAGGCCCTCGGGGCCGGCCAGCGGTGAAGACGCCACGAGGAACGCGACGACAGCGATAGCTGCCATCAGGACGCGGCGCCGGGCCAGCCGATGCATCCATCCGACCGGCCGGACGGTCAGCTCGGCAAGCAGCATTCCCGCGGCGAACCACGACAGGAACGCCGGCGGCCAGTTCAGTGGGTTGACACCGTAGGGGGTGTCGGCGGGGATCAGCTGCCACAACAACGCCCAACCCAGGCTCAGGACCGCCGCAGCTGCGATGACACCGATGCGCGCCCGGGCCGGCACCCAACGCATCAGCAGCGCCAGGAACGGCAGCGCAACGTAGAAGGCCACCTCCACCGACAGGCTCCACATCTGGGTCAGGCCCGCTGTCAGCGTCAGCGGCACATAGATCTGCGTCAACGTCAGGTTCGCCAGCCACACCGTGAGGTCTGCCTTGGCGTCCGGCAGCAGGGTCAGGATTACCACGACCGCTACCAGGTAGCCCGGCATGATGCGCACGACGCGAGAGCGCAGGTAGTGCCCGGTCGGCGGTCGCGAGCGCAGGCCGCGGGCCGCCGCGGCGTGGCCGCGCCACAGCAGAAATCCGGAGAGGGCGAAGAACACCGCCACTGCGAGGTCGAATCGGCCTAGCAGCCGTCCGGCGACTCCGCCGGTGTGCCCGGTCTGGAAGGCGACGTGCGTGACAACGACACCGATGGCTGCGCAGGCGCGCATGCCCTCGACAGCAGGCAGAAATCCGCGTGTGCCGCCGACTGTGTCGGCGTCCGGCGGCGCCCCGCCCGTCGCCGTCACGGTAGCGGTCACGAGAAACAGTGTGCCCGCCCCGGTCAGCCGAGACGAAACCGGGGAGTCACCCCCGCGCACACCCTCCAGACGGGCGACTTCGTGAACAAATTCGCGAAGTCGTCGCAGTGAGCGACGACCTTGGCTTGTCCTGTTAGGGTCGAACGGGTTTTGGCCCGTTACCGGCAGCCCGAAACGTGAGGTAGCGACCGGTGGCGGTGCGCGAAGGGAGACACGGTATTGAACCGCGCAGTTGCGCTGCGGATCGCAGCGTGCGGACTCATGGGGCTCGGCGCCGCCCTGCTCATTGCCGCGCTGCTGCTATCCACCTACACCAGGAGCCAGATCGCCAAGATCCCGCTGGACATCGACGCCACGCTGATCAGCGAAGGTACCGGTGACGCGTTTGATCCGGAATCACTGAACACTCAGCAATTCGTCGTCGACAAAGACGTCCCGTTGGCGATGCAACAGCAGATCAGCGTTGAGTCGCCGTCCAACGCCGACGTGGTCACTCTCCAGGTCGGTAGCACGCTGCGGCGCACTGATCAGCAGAAGGACACCGGCCTGCTGCTGGCGATGGTGGACACCGTCACGATGAACCGCAAGACCGCGCTTGCGGTGTCGAGCGAGAACAACCCCGGCGGCGCCGTTCAGAAACCCCGGACTATCGAAGACGAAGATCCCCCGACCAACATCGCGCTGCCGCACGAGGGACTGACATACCGCTTCCCGTTCGGAACCGAGAAGAAGACCTACCCGTTCTTCGACCCGATCGCCCAGAAACCTTTCGATGCCAACTACGCCGGCGAGGACGACGTCAACGGGCTGACCACCTACAAGTTCCGCCAGAACGTCGGCTACGACGACGACGGCAAACTGGTCGAGCCGGTGAAGTACGCGTCGTTGTACGACGACGACGCCGACAGTCGGGTGACCGCCCCCGCCGCCATGTGGGGTGTCGAAGGGGACCCCGAGGAACCGATCACGATGACCCGCTACTACGCCGCCCAGCGCACGTTCTGGGTAGACCCGGTATCGGGCACGATCGTGAAACAGACGGATCGCGCCAATCACTACTATGCGCGCGAAGCGCTCGAACCCGAGGTGACCTACGCCGACTTCAGCGTGACCACCAATGAGGAGTCGGTCGAATCCCAGGTGGCGGCCGCCCAGGACGAACGTGACACCGTAGCGCTGTGGGGCCGCATCCTGCCGATCACGTTCACCGCGTTGGGACTCATCGCCCTGGTCGGAGGTGCGCTGCTGGGGTCCTTCACCCTCCGTGCGGAGTCGATGCTGACCGAACCCGGCCTCGACGACCCCGGTCTGAGATTCTTTGGCGCCCGTGGCGACGAGGGTGAACCGGTACCGGGAGCGGAAGCCAAGACCGAGAAACTTCCGGCCGCTCGGCCGTCCGACCCACCGCCGGACAAACCCAGCTGATCGCGCGTTTCCCCCCGCCTGTGCGAGCGCGCTCGTTGGCGGCGCCGGTGTATGCGCTTGCGCTGACCCTCGCGGTGACGGCGCCACTGCTCGCGCCGGGGTACTTGCTGCTGCGCGACGCAGTGTCTACGCCGCGGTCCTACCTGTCCGATTCCGCGCTCGGCTTATCGCAGGCCGCGCCGCGGGCACTCCCGCAGGACTTCGCGGTGGCGGTGGCGTCGACGGTGTTGGACGGCGGTGTGCTGGTCAAGGCACTTCTCATTCTCGGCCTGTGGATGGCCGGTTGGGGTGCGGCGCGACTGACGGCCACTGCGCTGCCGGATGCCGGCATCGCGGGCCAGTGTGTCGCCACCACTATCGCGATCTGGAATCCCTATGTCGCAGAGCGGCTTCTGCAGGGGCACTGGAGCCTGCTGGTGGGCTACGGCTGCCTGCCGTGGGTGGCCGCGGCGATGCTGCGATTGCGCGGCCACCCGCCAGCGGCCCCGGCCGATTCGGTCCCGCACCAGAACTGGTTTGCGTTGCTGTTTTGGATCGCGCTGGCGGGGCTGACGCCGACTGGGCTGCTGCTGGCCGCCATCACCGCCTTGGTATCCGGGCTGGCCCCTGGCAACGGCCGGCCCCGGATCGTCTGCGTGGCCATGAGCCTGGCCGCTGCGACGGCTGCTGCGCTGCCCTGGCTGGTCGCCACCGCCGTCGCGGGTGGCTGGGTGGCCACCGCTGACGAGTCGGGGGTCCGGGCCTTCGCAGCACGCGCCGAGCCGGGGCTGGGCACCCTCGGCAGCCTGGCCAGCCTCGGCGGCATCTGGAACGCCGACGCCGTACCCGCCTCACGGACGACACTGTTCGCACTGGCCTCCGCGGCGGTGCTGTTGACCGTAGTGGCGGTAGGGGCGTCGCTGCTGGTGCGGCGCCGGACAGCCGTACCGTTGCTTGTCATCGGGGCGGCTGCGGTGGTTCTACCAGCGCTGATGGCCACCGGTCCGGGTTTGGCAGTACTGGAGGCGGTGGTCCGGGCGGTGCCTGGGCTGGGTGTGCTCCGGGACGGCCAGAAATGGGTGGCGCTGGCCCTGCCGGGGTACACCCTGGCCGGCGCTGCGGCGGTCATCGCCCTACGGCCACGCGTTCCGGCGGCGGCCACCGCCACGGTGTGCTGCGCGGCGTTGGTGGCGACACTTCCCGGCTTGGCGTGGGGGATCGGGGGCCGGGTGTCACCGGTGCAGTACCCGCCCGGGTGGCCGGCCGCAGCCGCAATCATCAACGCCGATCCCCGTCCGGTCGCGGTGTTGCCCGTCGACAGCATGCGCCAGTTCGGCTGGGCCGGTGACGCCCCGGTTCTCGACCCGTTGCCACGATGGGTGCGTGCCGACGTGTTCAGCACCGGTGATCTGACCATCGCCGGACGCACCGTGCACGGTGAGGGCGCCCGTGCCCGTGCGATCCAGCGGCTCCTGATCTCCGGCGCTGACCAGGAGCAGCTTGCCGACGCGGGGGTGGGGTGGGTGGTCGTCGAGGGGCAGGACCCCGGGCTCGGGCTGCCGGTGGCATACCGTGACACCGACGTCACCCTCTATTTCGTGGGCGGGGACGCGCCGCCGCAGCCACATCGCCGCGTCATGCTCGCCGCGCATGCCGTCTGGCTGGGCGCACTCGGCATCGGGCTTGCCGGGATGTTGTTGTCCTGGTGGTGCGGGCGGCGAGGCCGGGACCGGCCCGATTCTGTGGTGGCCGGCTAATCAGATCACGCCGCTGGTGCGCCTGCCTGCGTGCACCGATTCCAGCACCACCCGCATCGCCTCGGCGCTCTGCTTCCACGAGAACTCGCCGCTGCGCACCCGGGCCTTGGCGCCCAGTTGGTCGCGAAGGACCTCGTCGGACAGCGCACGGTCGAGTGCGTCGACGAGGCCCTCGTAGTTGTCGACGAGCAGCCCGGTAACTCCATCGACGATGGAGTCCGACAGACCCCCCGAGCGCCGGTAGCCGATGGTGGGCACTCCATGCTGCGCCGCCTCGATGACAGCAAGGCCCCAACCCTCTTTGGCCGAAGGTAGCAATTGCACCCAACTACGTTGTAATACAGCATGTTTGGTGGCATGGTCGATGTGGCCGTGGAATGTCACCGCATCGGAAATGCCGAGGTTGCCGGCGTGGCGGACCAGTCGCTGCTCCCACCAACCACCCCCCAGCACATCCAGATGCAGGCCTGGAATCTGCTGGCGCAGGCGGGCGACGGCCCCGAGCGCGTGCTCAATCTGCTTGTGTGGCACCAGCCGGGACAGCACCACGACCCGTGGCGTCTGCGACCGCGGCATGTGCATGGTGTCTTCGGGCGCCGGGTCGACTCCGTTGCGGATGATCGCAACACTATCGGCGCTCACTCCCAGCAAGGTGAGATCCCGCGCCGAAGGCAGAGACACCGTGACGTACTGGTTTCGGCGATGTGCACGCGGCGATAATTGTGATTCGACGAACCACCCGATGCGGCCCAGCAGCGGTCCAGCGACCGGCCACTGCTGGCGGTGGCAGTGGTGCACGAGCACGACGACCTTCCTGCCGTACACCAGCCTGGCCAGGAACGGCAGACCGTTCTGGGTGTCGACGATGACGCTCGGACGGACCTTCCGCAGCGGCCCCAGCCCGATCCTGGCCGCAGCCATAGCCAGCAGCGCCCACACATAGACCGAGTAGCGGCCACCGGCGCGTTGGATCTGCACTCCATCGAGGACCTCGCGACGGGCCGCACCCCGATAACGGGCGGTGCGCAAGGTGACGCGGATACCGGACTCCGCCAGCTGCGTACCGATGCGCTGCAGGTAGGTCTCACTACCTCCGCCCTGCGGGTGGCCGGTGTCACGCCAGCACAGCAGCAGCACGGATCGGATCTCCGCAGGCTGCGAGCGGGGCTGGGTCAGGGGGCCGGACATCGCGGTCAAGACTAGTGGGACTCGGTCCGCGTGGCATCGATGGGTTTGAGCTTCGCGCCGCCCCTAGCGTGCGCGGCCTAGGCTGGCCGGGATGGGGGCAACCGATCTTCTGGCGCAGCGAGCGACGCTGTCACGATCACTCCGCCTGCTCGCGGCGTTCCGCTTCGAGCAGAGCGATCCGGACCGGTTCTACGGTGCGCTGGCCGCTGACACCGTCGAGCTGGTGTCCGATTTGTGGACGTCGGTCAACGGCTCGACGCTGACCGACCTCACACTGCTGGACGTCGGGGGCGGTCCCGGCTACTTCGCGTCGGCGTTCACCAGCGCCGGCCTCCGCTACATCGGCGTCGAGCCGAACCCCGACGAGATGCATGCCGCAGCACCGCGGCTGAAGGACCACGCGGGCGTTTTCGTCAGAGCCTCAGGCACAGCGCTGCCGTTCGCCGATGCCAGCGTCGACATCTGCCTGTCGTCCAACGTCGCCGAACATGTCGCCGAGCCGTGGCGAATGGGCGAGGAGATGCTGCGGGTCACCCGGCCCGGTGGACTGGCGGTGCTGTCCTACACCGTGTGGCTCGGCCCGTTCGGCGGGCACGAGATGGGGCTGACGCACTACCTCGGCGGCCGCCGGGCCGCCGACCGCTACGCCCGCAAGCACGGCCACCGAGCCAAGAATGACTACGGCTCGTCGTTGTTCGCGGTGTCGGCCGCCGACGGCCTGAGGTGGGCCGCGCAGACCGGCGCGCTGATCGCCGCGTTTCCCCGCTACCACCCTCGATGGGCGTGGAGCGTGACCAAGGTGCCCGTCCTGAGAGAGTTCGCCGTGAGTAATTTGGTACTGGTGCTACGCCCCCGCAGCCCTCGCTGACGGCCCGACTGCAACAGGTTCTCGTTTTGCCGTGCTATCGGTAGTGTGGCGCTCATGACGCAGAGCACCGCAGTCGAGACGGCCCCGTTCAACTCGCACTGGGACAAATTATTCATCGGCGGAAGGTGGGTCGAGCCGGCCACCTCAGACGTGATCGAGGTGCGCTCCCCGGCCACCGGGGAAGTGGTCGGACAGGTGCCGTTGGCCTCGGCGGCCGACGTGGACGCAGCCTGCGCCGCCGCTCGTCGGGCGTTCGACGAGGGTCCGTGGCCACAGATGTCGCCCGCGGAGCGCGCTGAGATTCTTGGCCGCGCGGTGAAGATCATGGAAGAGCGCGGTGCGGAGCTGAAGTATCTGCTCAGCGCCGAAACCGGCCAGCCGCCGACGATCGTCGACATGATGCAGTACGGCGCCTCCATATCGTCGTTCAACTATTTCGTCGGCGCGGCAGACACATTCGCCTGGCAAGACATCCGAGACGGGATCTACGGCCAGATCCTGGTGGTCAAGGAGCCGATCGGTGTCGTCGGAGCCGTCACGGCGTGGAACGTGCCGTTCTTTCTGGCCGCCAACAAGCTCGGGCCCGCTCTGCTGGCCGGCTGCACCGTCGTGCTCAAGCCGGCAGCCGAGACCCCGCTGTCCGTCTTCGCGATGGCCGAGATGTTCGCCGAGGCCGGGCTTCCCCACGGCGTGCTGTCGATCGTGCCCGGCGGCGCGGAAACCGGACGCGCGCTGACCGCCAATCCGGAGGTGGACAAGTTCACCTTCACCGGCAGCTCGGTGGTCGGCAAGGAAATCGGCCGGCTCGCGGCCGAGAAGCTCAAGCCCTGCACCCTGGAGCTGGGCGGCAAGTCGGCGGCCATCATCCTCGAAGATGCCGACCTGGATTCCACCCTGCCGATGCTGGTGTTCTCCGGCCTGATGAACAGCGGGCAGGCCTGCGTGGGACAGACCCGGATACTGGCACCCCGGTCGCGCTACGACGAGGTCGTCGAAAAGCTGTCCGCGGCAGTCGCCGCGATGCCGATCGGCCTGCCCGACGATCCCGCCGCCATGATCGGCCCGCTGATCAGCGAGAAGCAACGTGATCGCGTCGAGGGCTACATCAAGAAAGGTGTCGAGGACGGCGCGCGCATCGTCACCGGTGGAGGCCGCCCAGAGGGGCTCGACGGCGGTTGGTTCGTCCAGCCGACGGTGTTCGCCGACGTCGACAACTCGACGACCATCGCCCAGGAGGAGATCTTCGGGCCCGTGCTCGCGGTGATCCCCTACGAAGACGAAGCCGACGCCATACGGATCGCCAACGACTCGGTGTACGGGCTGGCCGGCAGCGTCTACACCACCGATAACGACAAGGCGTTGCAGATCGCGCGGAAAATCCGTACCGGGACCTACGCGGTGAACATGTACGCCTTCGACCCCGGCGCCCCGTTCGGCGGCTTCAAGAACTCCGGCGTCGGCCGTGAGAACGGTCCCGAAGGCATCGAGGCGTACTGCGAAGCGAAGAGCATCCTGCTTCCGTTCGGCTACACGCCGGCCGGCTGAGCTCCTCAGAACCCGTCTTCGGACAGCTCCATCGCAGTGAGGTCAAGGCCCTGCAAGATCGTCTTCTGCGCAGTCAGCTGCGGGAGCATGTTGTTGGCGAAAAACTTTGCGGTCGCAATCTTTCCGACGTAGAAATTGCGGTCACGCTCCTCCGGGTCGCCATCGAGTGCGGTGAGGGCGACTTCCGCCTGATGCAACAGTAGCCAGCCGATGAGCAGGTCGCCGACGGCAAGCAGGAACGGAACCGATGCCAAACCGACCCGATACAGCTCTTTGGAGTTCTCCTGAGAGGCAAGCAGGAAGTTGGTCATCGTGGCGGCCATTTCCTGCACGTCGTCGACGGCGGTGGCCAGCAACGCACGCCCCTCGGCGAGCTCTGGTCGGGCAGCGCCGTCATCGAGGAACCGGCGAAGCTGCGCCACCACGTGCATCAAGGCTCCACCCTGATCCCTGGCAATCTTGCGGAAGAAGAAGTCCTGCGCCTGGATGGCGGTCGTGCCCTCGTAGAGCGAGTCGATTTTGGCATCACGGATGTACTGCTCGATCGGGTAGTCCTGCAGAAAGCCCGACCCGCCGAAGGTCTGCAGCGACTCCGTCAGACACTGATAGGCGCGCTCCGAGCCCACGCCCTTGACGATCGGGAGCAGCAGGTCGTTGACCCGGTCGGCCATCGAGGCATCCGCCCCGGACACGATGTCTGCGGCAGCCGCGTCCTGATGCGCCGCGGTGTAGAGATACAGCGCGCGCAGCCCCTCGGCGTAGGACTTCTGCGTGAGCAGCGCCCGGCGCACGTCAGGGTGATGGATGATCGAGACGCGCGGCGCGGTCTTGTCCATCATCTGCGCCATGTCTGCGCCCTGAATCCGGCTCTTGGCATACTCGAGCGCGTTGAGGTATCCGGTCGACAGCGTGGCGATTGCCTTGGTGCCCACCATCATTCGTGCGTACTCGATCACTTTGAACATCTGGGCGATGCCATCGTGAACGTCGTTGACGAGCCACCCGACAGCTGGGGCGCCGTGCTGTCCGAATGTCAGTTCGCACGTCGCGGAGGCCTTCAGTCCCATCTTGTGCTCCAGGCCCGTGACGAACACACCGTTGCGTTCACCGGGCTCGCCAGTCTGCGGGTCGAAGTGGAACTTCGGGACCAGGAACAGGCTGAGGCCCTTGGTGCCCGGCCCCGCACCCTCCGGCCTCGCGAGCACCAGGTGCATGATGTTTTCGAACAAGTCATCGGTGTCACCATTGGTGATGAATCGTTTGACGCCGTCGATGTGCCAGGTCCCGTCGGGTTGCGGGATCGCCTTTGTGCGGCCCGCACCGACGTCGGAACCGGCATCGGGTTCGGTAAGCACCATCGTCGCGCCCCAGTTGCGCTCCATCATCAGCGAAGCCCAGTGCCGCTGCTGCTCATTGCCGACCCCGTAAACGATGCCTGCCATCTTCGGCCCCGCGGTGTACATGAACGCCGCCGGCTGCGCACCGAGGGCGAACTCATTGATCGCCCATTCCACCATCGAGGGCGCCGGTACCCCGCCGATGCCCTCCGCCAAGCCGACACGGAACCACTCCCCGTCGTGCCAGTAGCCAAGGGCCTTCTTGAACGGTTCGGGAATGCTCACCGTGTGGGTTGCCGGGTCGAAGGTCGGCGGATGACGATCGGTGTCGGCGAAGGCTTCCGCCAACGGCCCTTCGGCCAGTCTGGCGGCCTCGTCGAGCATCTGGCGTACCGATTCACCGTCGAGGTCGCCGAAGCTGCCCGTCGCCAGAATTTTCTCCAGCGAGAGTATCTCGAACAGATTGAATTCGAGGTCGCGAATGTTGCTCCTGTAGTGGCCCATGCCGCGCCTTCCCTCCGGCTTGAAGTGTCACTGCTGTTGCCTTGGTTGACAGCCTACGATGCCGCTGACGTTCCCCGATCGGATCGGCCGTGTCAGTTTCAACGTTCCCGCCGTCGGCGACGATCGCCTGTAGGGATGGGCCCATCACCAGTGCGCCACATACTGTCCGTGACAGCCGCTCTCCCCAGAGTCCAACAGACGATGGTGACGGTCCGGGCTCAATTCCGTTATCGACCTTGACGGCTCGCCGCCGGTACTGGATTCTCGTTCGGGCACAGCGATGCTCGCCGTAGCCCGTCTACCGGCAGTACACGCTAGGTAGGATCAAGAATTGGAACGCGTTCCAGCGTCGACGCCGAAGGGGTGGCCGTGAGCTCGACCGACGTCGACCCGTCCGAGATCACCAAGTGGGATCCGGTGCTCACCGAGCGGGTGATGACTTTCCTCAAACCGTTCCTCAAGGGTTATCACCGCGCCGAGGTGCGCGGTCTGGAGACGTTCCCGACAGGTGGCGCCCTGGTGGTGGCCAACCACTCCGGCGGCTTGTTCGCGATGGACGTTCCCATCTTCGCCAGCGGCTTCTACGAGGAGTTCGGCTTCGACCGCCCGGTATACACACTGAGCCACGACATGCTGATGGTCGGCCCGACGGGATCCTTCTTCAAGAAGGCCGGGTTCATCCCCGCCAACCACAAGAACGCCGATGAGGCACTGCGCTCGGGCGGGGTCGTCGTCGTATTCCCCGGCGGGGACTACGACGTGTATCGCCCGTCGCTGACCGCAAACAAGATCGACTTCGACGGCCGCACCGGATACGTGCGGGCCGCGCTCAATGCGGGTGTTCCTATCGTGCCGACGGTCGGCATCGGCGGCCAGGAGAGCCAACTTTTCCTCACCCGAGGAACCGACGTGGCCAAGGCACTGGGTCCGGTCGCGCGGCTGTTCCGCACCAAGATCCTCCCGGTGTCGTTCGGGTTCCCGTTCGGCTTTTCGGTCGTCCTCCCGGTCAACGTCCCCCTGCCGGCGAAGATCACCATGCAGACGCTGCCCCCCATCGATATCGTCGAGGAGTTCGGTGCCGACCCGGACGTCGACGAGGTGGATGCGCATGTCCGCCACGTGATGCAGCGGGCTCTCGATGAGTTGGCCGATGAACGTCGCCTTCCGGTGCTGGGCTGAGTCGGCGCGGGCACATGGCGATCACAGACCCCCTTACCGAAGCCCTGGGCTTAGTGTCCTCGATGGTGCGTGCAGGCGTTCTCGTACCGATGCGCCCGGACAAGTACCTGCGTATCGCCACCGCGATGCAGCGCGAAAACATGGCCATCACTTCCGGTTTCGCCGCGTCCGCGCAGCGCTGCCCGGACCGCGCCGGCCTCGTCGACGAGCTCGGAATCCTGACCTGGCGGCAGATCGACCGGCGCGCCGATGCGTTCGCCGCCGCACTGCAGGCCCTCCCCGGGGGCCCGCCCGACATCATCGGACTCATGGCCCGCAATCACCGCGGATTCGTCGACGCATTGATCGCTGCCAACCGGATCGGCGCAGATGTGCTGCTACTGAACACCTCGTTCGCCGGTCCCGCCCTCGCCACCGTGATCAAACGGGAGAGTAGCGGAAACGGCCAAGCCAAGTCGGTCGCGGTCGTCTACGACGAGGAGTTCACCAAAACGGTGGACCGGGCATTGAAGGACAACCCCGACACCACCCGCATCGTCGCGTGGACCGACGACCCGGAGTCATGTCCGGAATCGGTGCTGACTATCGAAAAGATGATCGCCGAGCACGAGGGCCAGGAGCCGGAACGTGCGAGCGTGAGAAGCAATACGATCCTGCTGACATCGGGGACGACCGGAACGCCTAAGGGCGCCAAGCATTCCGGCGGCGATCCCAGCGTGCTCAAGACGATCCTCGACCGAGTTCCCTGGCGTACCGAGCAGCCTGTCGTCATCGTCGCACCGATGTTCCACGCCTGGGGGTTCTCGCAGCTGGCATTCGCGGCATCGATGGCGTGCACGATCATCACGCGTCGCAAGTTCGACCCCGAAGCCACCCTTGATCTCGTCGATCGGCACCGCGCCACCGGGCTGTGCGTCGTTCCGGTGATGTTCGACCGCATCATGGACCTTCCCGAGGAAGTCCTCGACAGGTACAGCGGACGATCGCTGCGCTTCGCGGCGGCCTCCGGATCCCGGATGCGCCCGGACGTCGTCATCGAGTTCATGGACCGTTTCGGCGACGTCATCTACAACAACTACAACGCCACCGAGGCGGGAATGATCGCCACCGCCACTCCCCGTGACCTGCGCGCCGCACCCGACACGGCAGGAAAACCGGTCGGCGGCACCACGGTCCGGGTCCTCGACCCGGACTTCAATGAAGTTCCTACCGGTGAGGTCGGCAGCATCTACGTCCGCAACTCCACCCAGTTCGACGGCTACACCTCCGGAACCACGAAGGACTTCCACGAAGGCTTCATGTCCTCGGGCGATGTCGGCTATCTCGACGACGCCGGACGGCTGTTCGTGGTCGGCCGCGACGACGAGATGATCGTCTCCGGCGGAGAAAACATCTACCCGATCGAGGTGGAGAAAACCCTGGCCGCCCACCCCGACGTCGCCGAGGCAACCGTGCTCGGGGTCGACGACGAACAATACGGCCAGCGCCTCGTGGCGTTCGTCGTGCTTACTCCCGGGGCTAAAGCAACACCCACCGTGCTGAAGCAGCATGTGCGCGATAACCTCGCGAACTTCAAGGTGCCCAAAGTCATTACGGTCCTCGACGAGCTCCCCCGTAGCATCACGGGCAAGATCTCGCGAAAAGAACTGCGGGCCAAGGCAGGCTCAGTGCAGAAACGCCGAGCACCCTCAACTCAGAAGCGCCAGGCAAGTACAGCGCAGAAAGGTGTGCGAAAAGGTAAGCCGCGCAATGGCTAAACCGAGACCACTGGTGCGCGCCCTCGCCGAGTTGGTCAACGCCGCCAACGGTGCGCGCCCACTGGCCCGCAACGGCTACCCCACGCTCCTGGTGTTCGCGTTCGGATGGCCGACGTCGGAAATGTCACCGTTGTACATGGCCGCCTCCATGTTGGACGCGGCGCGCCGCGGACTCCGCGGCGATTTCACCGGGCGGCGCGGGCGGATCGCGCTGCTGCTCACCGCAGTTTCCTGGGGTGTTCTGTGGATCATTCACCGGCGCAACGTATCGTCACAGCCGCATTTCGAGGAGCCGTTGGCTGAAGCCCTCGGTGACGATTACCAGCGGATTGCCCAGAAGGCCAGGTCCACCCGACGCCGCATCGTCGGCATGCCCCCCAACGAACTGGTCCGGCGCCGCTACGTCGAAAAGGCGGGCACCGTTCAGTACGGCCCGCACCCGCGCGCCAACCGGGCCGACATCTGGCGCCGAGCAGACCTCCCCAAAGATGGGAAATCGCCTGTCCTGCTCCAGGTTCCGGGAGGAGCATGGGCAATCGGGATGCGTCGCCCCCAAGCCTATCCGCTGCTCAGCCACCTCGCTGACCACGGCTGGGTCTGCGTGTCGATCGACTATCGGGTCAGCCCGCGCCACACCTGGCCGGATCACATGGTGGACGTCAAACGCGCACTGGCCTGGATCAAGGAACACATCTCCGAGTACGGCGGCGACCCTGATTTCGTGGCGATCACCGGCGGTTCGGCCGGCGGACATCTGTCCGCCCTGGCGGCGCTGAGTGCCGACGACCCGCAGTTCCAGCCCGGCTTCGAGGACGCCGACACCTCGGTGGTGGCCGCTGTTCCGATCTATGGGCGCTACGACTGGGTCTCCACCCATGGCGGCGGGCGCAAGGAGTTCCTCGCGCTACTGCAGAAATTCGTCGTCAAGAAGCAACTCGTGGCGAACCGTCAGACATACATCGACGCCTCGCCGGCCTGTCGGGTGCGCGCCGACGCCCCACCGTTCTTCATCCTGCACGGGCAAGACGATTCACTGATCCCCGTCCGGGAGGGCAGGCAGTTCGCCGCGGCGCTGCGCGAGGTTTCGACATCGCCGGTGGTCTACGCCGAGATCCCGCATGCGCAGCATGCGTTCGACTTCTACTACGGCTCCCCGCGGGCGCACTACACCGCACAGGCCGCCGAGGAGTTTCTGTATTGGGTGCAGGCCAAGCGCGGGGCGAAGCCGGACGAGTCAACCGCCGGCTGAGGTCGGCCTACGGCTCCATGGCGGTCTCGATGATCTCCAACTGCTCGGGAAGCCCTGCCGCGGCGCGAATCTCGACGAAAGCATTGATCATCGCGTCGGTCAATTCGTGCGGGTCCCGTAGTGTCTTACCGTCGGATAGCACTGAAATATTGATTTGGTCGACGTAACTCCAGACCGTGATGTTCAGCCCGCTACCCGTCGTCAACGGGCCGACCGAATAGATCTCGGTCACCAGCGCGCCACCGACCCGGGCACGTTCTCGCGGTCCGGGCACGTTGGAGATGGGAATGTTCATCACCTTGTTCTGGCCGTCCTTGGTGGCCAACCAGCGAAACAACGCCTCGGCGGGTGCCGGCGGGAAGTATGCCGACCACCGGCTCACCAGTTCCGGTCCGATGAGATTGTTGCTCTCTTTGCCGGCCGCAGCCGCGTCGTGGGCGGCCCGCACCCGCTCCAGTGGGTCCTCGATGTCCACCGGCAGGCTCACCAGCACACCGGTGAAGTAGTTACCGGAAATGCGGTCCGCCGAGAAGTCGAAGCTGATGGGAACCGAGGCCAGCAGCGGATGGTCGGCGCTGCCGTCGTAGCGAAGCAGTAACTCCCGCAGCGCTCCGGCCGAGATGGCCAGAACCATGTCGTTGATCGTGACGCCGAGGTGCTTGCCTGTGTGCTTGACCTGGTCCAGCGACAAGGTGGCGGTAGCGAACCGACGAGTGTCATCAACCATGTGGTTGATGAAGGACGGTGGCGGTGTGAACGGGCGGGTCAATTCCGGAGACAGCTTGTGTGGGCTCTTGCGCACCCGGCGCACACCCTGCGCGGTGTAGCGCATCACGTTGGGCAACCTGGCGATCTGACGCAGGTGGTCGGTGAAGGCCGACCATATGAGTTCACCTTTGGTCGGCGCGGGGTCGGTGGCATAGGAATCCCGCTCCGCCTTGGTGCCGTCGTGCAGGTCCATGCCGCGCGCCAGCAGGTTGGCCGAGGCAACGCCGTCCGCGAGAGCGTGGTGAATCTTGCCGAGCACCGCGATGCGCCCTCCTGCCAGGCCCTCGATGAGGTACATCTCCCACAGCGGGCGGCTGCGCTCCAGCGGTGTGCTGGCGATCCGGCCGACGGCTTCGTCTAGCTCGCGCCGGCCGCCCGGCGGGTCGACCCGGTAGGGGCGGACGTGATATTCGAGGTCGACTTCAGCGTTCTCCCGCCACATCGGATGGTGAAATTTGAATGGGATGTCGATCAATTCGTAGCGGAACGGATCGAGTTTGTAGAGCCGCCTCTGGATGACCGTGCGCAGCTGCTCAACCCCGAATGTCGCGCCGCCTCCCTCGGAGAACTCCTCGTCGAGTTGGATCACCGCCAGCTTCAGCGTGTGCATGTGCACGGTCGGGGTCTCGCTATACAGCAGTACCGCGTCCCACCCGCTGAGCCTCTTCATCACACCACGTCCTACCCGGAAACGCCCTAAATAACCTTCTTAGCCCCGATCAGGCTGTGGTTTCGGTGAATGTGGTTGAGGAACAGGCCGATTGCGGTGGCTGCCGAACTCGTCCGGGCACCGTCCATCAGATCGAAGCCATGCCCGGCACCGGGAAGTTCGACGTAGCTCACCACCGAGCGGGAGACCGCCTTCAGCCGCTCGACGAAACTCTGTGCCTGAGCCACCGGAATGACGCTGTCGCCCGTGCCGTGCATGACCAGGAACGGCGGCGCATCGGCGTGCACGCGAAAAATCGGGGACGCCTTGCGGAAGATGTCGGGATGTGTGGAGATCTTTCGCCTGACGACAACCCGTTCGAGGAAGTCGACGAACCGTTCCCGCTCGACAGTCGAACGGTCCTCCCAGTCGTAGCGTCCATAGATCCCGACGACCGCATCCACCGATGTGTCGGAGCCTTCAGGCAATTCACTTTGCAGTTCGGGATCATTGGCCGTGAGCCCGGCCAGGGCAGCGAGGTGGCCACCGGCCGAGGCCCCTGCGATCGTCACGAAGTGCCGATCTCCGCCGAACTTGTCGACGTTGGCCCGGGCCCACGCGATTGCGGACTTGACGTCAGTGATGTGGGCCGGCCACCGATCATGCGGAGCGACCCGGTAGTCGATGGACAGACAGACCCAGCCCTTCTCGGCCAGGTGGGACATCAGCGCGTAACCCTGCAAGAAGCGACTGCCGTGTACCCACGCACCACCCGGAACGAAGAGCAGCACCGGGGCGGGCTCGGCCGGCAGGTCGTCACGTCGCCACACGTCGAGCAGCTGGGTCGGCCGCGGTCCATAGCGCACCGACGTGCGGTGCACGCTACGACGGTGCTCAAGCATCTTCCACAGCGGCGGGGTGCGTTCGGGATCCGGCCACTCGATCTCGAGATCTTTGGCCGACACGATGCCCCGCAGCGCGGCCGCGCTGACCGCGTTGGTGCTCTCCCGTTCCCGTCGCTTGAGCTCGCCATCAGCGGGGCTGAGCAACGATCGAGCCGTGGCGCCGAGGACGTCGGGCGCATGACGGGACCCCCAGATCGCCGCGGCGGTGAGCGCACCCAGCGGTCTCAGGCTCTTCCCGATCACCGGCAGCGAAGCTGACGCTACGCTTAATGCCAGCATACGGTCGCCTGGACTAGCCTTCAGCAACCACTGCAGGCGGGAGACCAGACTGGGTCCGGGGCATCGGACATCGTGCCGATCCGTCATTTCGCGAGCGTACCCCCGCAACCCCGGGGCCGAACGACAATCTGGGCGAAGTTGTCTACTCACACCTAGGCCGTAGTCAATTTGTGACATGGGTCACAATATCTGGGCGCGGGGGCAGTTCAGAACAGCAGGCCGATGAACCGCCAATCGAGCACCTGGCGGTCGTCCTCCGATTCCGTCACGCCGGCTGCGTACACCGTCGAGTGCAGCCGCACCACCCCGCCACGCCCGTCGGGCAACGGATCCGCGCCGTCGATGCGCAGTTCGCTGTACAAGGTGTCGTTCTCGTACACCGGACCGGTGTGATCGCACGACTCCCACGCCAAGACGGTGACGAGATTGGGCAGCAGACGGGTGGCCTGCGCCAGCGCCAGACCGATGGTGTGACCGCCGTAGACGAGACGCTTCCCGGCCATCCGTGAATCATGATGGGTGGCAGCGATATTCAGTGACAGCCTGGCCAGCTCAGCGGCACTGCTCACCAAGTCGGCGGTACTCGAGAACACCCGACCTACCAGCGTTGAGTCGAACTGTGCGCCCGGTACCCGGGACCGGAAGGCCTCAGCATCCCAGTCCGCGGTGGGATCGGTTACGGCCTCGGCAGCAACCCCGATCTTCGACAGGTCGTCGCGGTACCCGGTCTGGATCGTGTCGGCACTCAACGGCAGCATCGCGCATCGATGGAAGTCCAGCACTCGCCGCCCCAGCCCGTCGACGGTGGTCACTCGCAACGCCGCGAGGCCGGTCGGGGCGCGGCCCGGCTTGGCCGCGTTTTGCTTGAGACCCACCACCTCGGTGCGGGTGAACAGGCTGTCACCCAAGACGGGGAACCGATGGAACACCAACCCGCGGTAGAACAGGTTGGCTTTGACCCGCTGCGTCACGAGGGTGGACTGCCCGATCGCCACGTCGCATACCAACGCCGGGTGAGCAAGCGGCGCCGTTGCGCCCGTCACTGCAGCCGTCAGGTCAGCGTCCAAGGGCAGCCGCAGGCGGTCGCCGATGATGGACTGGTGGACCGCGGCCACCCCCTCGGTCAAGGTCATGGACGGCGCGCTGTCGAATACTTGGCCCACCCACAGGTCGTCGAAGTAGGGCCCGCCTACCCTTTGGCCGTACAAAGTCACAGCTGACGATGCTTGCATCGGCCCCAACCAGTGTCAATATCTGGCAATATGGCCGTACATTTTGAGTGCTGGGAGAGCTACGGTGAGCTTCGGGTTGATTGGCGGATTGAGCGACGAAGAAACCCTGCTGGTTGAAACGGTCCGGGCCTTTGTTGACCGCGATGTGAAGCCCGCCGTGCGCGATGTCGAGCATGCCGACGAATACCCCGCGGCATGGATCGAGCAGATGAAGCGCATCGGCATCTACGGGCTCGCCGTCCCCGAGTCCTACGGCGGTACCCCGGTTTCGACCCGCTGCTACGTTGAGGTCACTCAGGAACTATCCCGAGGCTGGATGAGCCTGGCCGGGGCCATGGGCGGACACACCGTGGTAGCCAAGCTGCTGACCCTGTTCGGCACCGAGGACCAGAGGCAGCAGTACCTGCCCGCGCTGGCGACCGGGGAGATCCGCGCAACGATGGCGCTGACCGAACCAGGTGGTGGCTCAGACCTTCAGGCAATGACCACGACGGCACGCGCGGACGGCGACGACCTTGTGGTCAATGGCACCAAAACCTGGATATCCAACGCACGCCGATCCGGCCTGATCGCGCTCATGTGCAAGACCGATCCGGTCGCCGAACCCGCTCATCGCGGAATCTCGGTGCTGCTCGTCGAGCACGGCCCGGGCCTCAGCGTGTCGCGCGACCTCCCCAAACTCGGCTACAAGGGGGTGGAGTCGTGCGAGTTGGCGTTCGATGACTACCGGGTGCCCGCCTCCGCGATTCTTGGCGGCCAACCCGGCAAAGGCTTTGGCCAGATGATGAAAGGCCTTGAAACCGGACGTATTCAGGTGGCATCACGTGCGTTGGGGGTGGCCTCGGCCGCACTCGAAGACGCGCTGAGCTATGCACAGAGCCGGGAGAGTTTCGGCCAGCCGATCTGGCAGCACCAGGCGGTCGGCCACTACCTGGCCGACATGGCGACCAAGCTGACCGCGGCACGTCAACTCACCCTGCACGCGGCCGACCGCTACGACAGTGGAGATCGCGCCGACATGGAGGCGGGCATGGCCAAGCTCTTCGCCTCCGAGGTCGCCATGGAGATCGCCCTCAACGCGGTACGGATCCACGGTGGATACGGGTATTCGACCGAGTACGACGTCGAGCGGTACTTCCGGGACGCCCCGCTGATGATCGTCGGGGAAGGCACCAACGAGATACAGCGAAACGTCATCGCTGCTCAATTGGTTGCCCGGGGCGGGATCTGACGGTGTCTGCGCAGGCTCGATCCGAGCCCGCGTATCGGGTTCTGCGCGAACAGCTCCGCGCAGACATAGCGGCGGGCAAGTATCCCGACGGCACACGGCTGCCCACCGAGTCCGAGCTGGTGGCCCGTCATGGACTCTCGCGCCAGACGGTCCGTCGGGCGTTTCAAGACTTGGTCGCCGCCGGACTGGTCGTTCGAATCCCGGGGCGTGGCAGCTACGCCAACGAAACGGGGCGTCGCTACCTACGGCCACTCGGATCGATCGAGGACCTGATGAACCTGTCCGACGACACCACGATGGAGGTGCTCGACGGACTACGCCGCCGAGTCGACATCGAGGCGGCGAGCCGGCTGCAGCTGGCGGGAGACACGGTGTACACGTTGGTATTCCGACGCCTGCACGACGGGGTCGCATTCGGACACACCATTGTTCACCTACCGCCGGAGGTGGCTACCGCAGTACGGTCATCGCCGGATCTGGCCACCGGCGCGGTGGGCGCTCATACGGTGATCGGTTTGCTTGACCGTCACCTCACCACGCCCATCGCCGAAGCAGCACAGTCAATTACGGTCGGCAGAGCCGCTGACTCTGTGGCCGACGCACTGGGGTGCCCCACAGGCCATCCGACGTTGCGCGTGGACCGGCTCTACCGCGACGAGAGCGGTCACCCGGTCGAACTGTCGGTCAGCCAGTTCCTTCCCGAGCAGTACACCTACCGGGTGACGCTGCGGCGGTTGGGCTAGCGCCACCGCGGATCTGGCGCGCTCAAGCACCGTGGCGGTCGCTGCGCGCGCCGGATTCGCCCCGGGGTCACGAATACTTGGCTATCAATTCCTGCTTGTACAGCTTGCCGGTATCTGTGCGCGGTAGCTGCTCCTCGAATGAGATCGACCTCGGGCACTTGTAATGCGCCAGACGATCACGCAACCACTCCAGTAGCTCGTGCTGAAACTCCCGGGTGGCATCGTCGGGCGCCACAGTCTGTACGACGGCTTTGACCTGCTGACCCATCTCCTCGTCGGGAATGCCGAAGACCGCGGCATCCATCACCTTTGGATGAGTGACGAGCAGGTTTTCCGCCTCCTGCGGGTAGATGTTCACCCCGCCGGAGATGATCATGTGATGCCTGCGGTCGGTCAGGTAGAGGTAGCCCTCATCGTCGAGGTAACCGATGTCGCCCACCGTCTTCCAGCCCCGCGCATCGCGCGAGGCCGCGGTCTTGGCGGCATCGTTGAGGTATTCGAAGTCAGCACCGCCTTCGAAGTAGATCTCGCCGGGCTGGCCAGCGGGCAGTTCGTTGCCGTTCTCATCGAGGATGTGGATGGCACCGGCCATCGGGCGGCCGACCGATCCGGGATGGACCAGCCACTCCTCCGCAGTGATCAGTGTGGATCCGTGCGCTTCTGAGGAGGCGTAGTACTCGTCGACAATCGGGCCCCACCAGTCGATCATCTGCTTCTTGATCTCCACCGGACATGGTGCTGCCGCGTGCATTACCCGTTCAAGGCTGGACACGTCGTAGGACGCACGGACATCCGGCGGGAGTTTGAGCATTCGGGTGAACATCGCCGGAACAAACTGCCCGTGCGTGACGCGGTGTTTGGCAATGGCGTCGAGTGCACCCTCCGGCTCGAACTTCTCCATCACCACGGTGGTGATGCCACCAGCCTGCGTCTGCATCGACCACACCGACGGCGCGGTGTGGTACAGCGGCGCGGGACTGAGATAGACCGCGTCGGGATGCATCCAGAACGCGACCAGCGCGGCCATCAAGCCGGGCGCCTCGGCCGGTGGCACATGAGGCAGCGCACGTTTGATGCCCTTGGGTCGACCGGTGGTGCCCGACGAGTACTGCAGCAGGTCACCCTCGATCTCGTCGGCAATCGGCGTATCAGGCTGGTTGGCAACGCATTCGGGGTAACTGTGCCAACCGTCCAGATGGCCGTCGACGACGATGAGCAGTGCGGGCAGGCCGTTGGGCAACTCGACACCAAGCCCGGCCAGGGTGGGGGCGAGTTTCGCCGACCCCACGATCGCCTTGGCGCTGCTGTTGTCGATGATGTAGGCGGCCTCGGCCGCAGTCAGGTGGGTGTTGATCGGCACGTAGTACAGCCCGGCCCGACGCGCGGCCCACATCACCGCGTGCATGTGCTCGTTGTTCTCCATCAGGATCGCGACTGCGTCACCCTCGACCAGACCCGACGCTCGAAACACATGTGCGAGCCGGTTGGCCCTGGCTTCCAGTTCGCCGAATGTCACGACGGTTCCCGACGGGTACATGATGACCGCGGGCTTGTCGGGCGCGGCTACGGCAGTATCGCGAATCTGCATGCGCCGACTGTACGACGGGCCCTCAGGCCGCGACGAGGGTGCGCAAATGCACGCCTACTACGGCGCGGCGCCGCACCGACACGCGCGCTCGCGGAACGAAGGGGGTTAACCCAGGCGGGTCTTCAATCCGTCCAGTTCGTCCTTGATGCCGGTCGGCAGCTTCTCTCCGATGAACTCGAACCACTCCTCGATGAGCGGCAGTTCCCGACGCCATTCGTCGGCGTTCACGGCCAGCGCCTCGTCGACGTCGGCCGCGTCCACATCGAGGCCCGAGAGGTCGAGATCGGCTGCGGTGGGAACAATGCCGATCGGGGTGCTCTTACCCTCGGCGCGATGCTCGATACGCTCGATGGCCCACTTCAGCACCCGGCTGTTCTCGCCGAATCCCGGCCACAGGAAACGGCCGTCGTCACCGCGGCGGAACCAGTTGACGAAGAACACGGCCGGCATCTTTGATTCGTCGGAGTTCTTGCCGACGTCGATCCAGTGCTGCATGTAGTCGCCGACGTTGTAGCCGATGAACGGCAACATCGCCATCGGGTCGCGGCGCACCGTGCCGACCTTCCCTTCGGCCGCGGCGGTCTGCTCCGAGCCCAGGGTTGCTCCGATGAACACGCCGTGCTGCCAATCGCGGGCCTGGGTGACCAGCGGGACCGTGGTCTTGCGGCGACCACCGAACAGAATCGCCGAGATCGGCACGCCCTGCGGGTCGTCCCATTCCGGGGCGAGCGTCGGGCACTGCGAGATGGGGGTGCAGTAGCGCGAATTCGGATGCGCCGCCTTGGTCTCCGTATCCCGCAGAATCCAATCGTTACCCTTCCAGTCGATCAGGTGATCGGGTTCGCCTTCCAGCCCCTCCCACCACACGTCGCCGTCGTCGGTCTCCGCGACGTTGGTGAACACGGTGTTGCCAGCGGCGATGGTCTTCATCGCGTTGGGGTTGGAGTCCCAGTTGGTGCCGGGGGCGACACCGAAGAAGCCGAACTCCGGGTTGGTCGCGTAGAGCCTGCCGTCCTTGCCGAAACGCATCCAGGCGATATCGTCGCCGACGGTCTCGGCGCGCCAACCCTCAATCGTGGGTTGCAGCATTGCGAGATTGGTCTTGCCGCAGGCCGAGGGGAATGCCGCGGCAATGTAGTAGGCCTTGTTCTCCGGCGAGATCAACTTGAGGATCAGCATGTGCTCGGCGAGCCAGCCCTCGTCGTGGGCCATCGCCGAGGCGATGCGCAGCGAATAGCACTTCTTGCCCAGCAAGGCGTTACCGCCATAGCCAGATCCGTAGCTCCAGATCTCCCGAGTCTCGGGGAAGTGGGTGATGTACTTCGTGTCGTTGCACGGCCACGGCACATCCTGCTGCCCCGGCTCCAGGGGGGCGCCGATCGAGTGGAGTGCCTTGACGAAGAAGCCGTCATCGCCCATCTTGTCCAGCGCGGCCTGCCCCATCCGAGTCATCGTGCGCATCGAGACAACGACGTACTCCGAATCGGTGATCTCCACACCCAGCTTCGGGTCCTCGGCGCCGAGCGGACCCATGCAGAACGGGACCACCCACATGGTCCGGCCCCGCATCGACCCGCGGTACAGCTCGGTCATGATCCCGCGCATCTCGGCCGGATCCATCCAGTTGTTGGTCGGACCGGCGTCGATCTCGCGCTCCGAACAGATGAAGGTGCGGGACTCCACCCGCGCAACGTCAGAAGGATCGGACAGCGCCAAGAACGAGTTCGGCTGCTTCTGGGGGTTGAGCCTTTTGAAAGTGCCCGCCTCGACGAGTTGGTCGCACAGTGCCGCGTACTCCTGTTCGGAGCCGTCAGCGAACGCGACCCGGTCAGGCTGTGTCAGCTCGGCGACCTCGCGCACCCAGGCCAGCAGCTTCTCGTGTTTGGTCGGCGCGGAATCCAATCCCGGAATGGTCGCTGCGGTCATGCTGTGTCGTCTCCTGCATCTTCGTGCGAGCTGTCTGCCAGGACGCAGGTACGGCGAATCGAAACCGAAAGGCTCCAAAGCAGCCGTGGCCGCCCCCTCGCTATTGAGGTTAACGCGGGCGCCATGCCCGCCCTCAGTCAGGAGTATGTCGGATAGCTCACAGGAACAATTCAGATCGGCGCAACCGGGTCGCCTAACCGCCGGTAACCGAGGACTCAACCGGCTCTTGTTCCGCCAGCGCCTCGCGAACGGTCTTCAGCGCCCTCCGCAACGACGGCGTCTCGCGATCGCGGACGGCTTCGGCGCGGGTAACCGCGTCCGCGTGCGCGGCAAGTTCGGCCTCGACGGCAGCGATACGACGGCCGACTGCTCGCCGCCGCCCGTCAACACCGGCGACATGCTCGGTCGACAGGGCCGCTTCGGCAGCCAGCATGCGGGTGGCTATCCGCTCCTCGACGACGGAACGGCACATGCCGGTCACCTCCATCACCCAACGGTCCAGCATCGCCCGATATTGCAGCAGCCCCCGGCTCCGAACGACCCACCCGGTGAAGGCCAGCCCGACAGCCCCGCCCGCCACCAGGCCCGCAGCGGAGTCCCCCGCCCCCAGACCGGCGAACAACCTGCTCACCAGCAGCGCGATTCCGAGCCCGAATCCCGTCGCGAGAACCGCCATCAGCTGGGTTTCCAGGCGGCCCGACGCGACCGGCGGATCGACGAACCCGGCCGTTCGCTGCGGGGGCGGCCGCGGCGGCTCAGCCAGGCCGAAATCCGCTGCCACCTGCCCGATGTGCACCGTGATGTCGTCGTCCACCGCGGCGACGATGTCGCGGCACCACCTCCGCGCCTGCTCCTCCATGTCGGCGGCCGGCCGCCGACCGGTGCCGACGAGTTTCTCGGTCAGCTCTGCTCGGGCGGCCGCACAACGGTTGCGTGCTGCGAACGTCAGCGCCACCCGGGCCTGCGCCATACGACTCCGCAGTGCGATGGCGGCCTCGGGGCCAAGCAGCACCCGTTGCTGCAACAGCTCCGCGCGACGTTCCCGAAACACCTGCGCCCGCCGCTGTGCATCCTCGGCCGCGGCCGCCAGTCGCGATATCTCGGCCCGCAGCCGAAACTCCGAGGCGCGCAGACTGTTCCGCCGGACCGACTCGGGGTCGGCGAGTCGACGTTCCAGGAGTTCGACGAGGTCACCGATGAGTGGCACCCCCAATCGCGGCGCAGCTGCCACCGCCGCCCACGGTAGGTGGCGAAAGCGCTCCGTGCGCCCGGCCAGTCGTTCCCGGTTGAGCGCGAGTACACCGCGCCAGTCACGGTGGTCGTCGACCTTGGACACCACCGCGACGACGACGTCGGTCTGCGCGGTGACGAGTTCAGCGAGGTCACAGTCGGACTCCGTGACCGGAGCGACCGCGGACATCACGAACACCACTGCAGCGGGAGCCACACCAGCGTTGCTGTCACATCGCTCGACAACACGGTGCGCAGGAAGCCGACGTCGCAACTCCGCGACCACGCTGGTGACCCCGGCCGAGCGGGGCCCGGCCACCAGCACGACGCCGGTCACCGCCGCTGTCCAAGCAGGCGAAGCGAACCTCGGGTGATGTCTTTCGCGCACCGCTGGTGCAGGGCGTCGACCGGCCCCCGCGCGAAGGTCTGCCAGCGCACCGCCCGATTCAGCTGCGCATCCGCCGCGCCGTCCCGGTCGCTGCCGTCCAGGGTGAAGCCGGTCGCCTCCACCACCTCGACCGCAGCCGCCATCACCGCGCCGACTACCTCGTCGCAGCTCAGAAATTCATCGAGCCGCTCGTCGCAGGATTGCGCAGCGAGCGTACGCAGTTCACGCAGCGCACCGCGCACCCTGCGGTATCGCGCCGGCGCGGCTACCGCGGTCAAACGCTGGAGCACCCGGTCCAGCTGGCTGAGTGTGCGCAGCTGCCGCGCCACCGCCGCGGCGCTTGCTCCGTCTGCAAGGGCGCGCACAGCATGGTCCACCCCGAACCGGTCCAACCTGTCCAGCAGCCTCTTGCGCAGCTGGGCGGGCAGCGGATGATCCCGACCGACGAACGCATCCGTCGATGTCAGGTCCGCGGGCGCGGCGGCCAATGCGCGCAGCGCCGCGACGTCTGCTTCGTCGAGTCCGACAGTGGCCAGGTGGGCGATCATCGGCACGACGGGCAGGGCCACGTCGGCGGCGAACTCCGTCGCCCTGCGCTGTGCGTCGGCCAGCGGCCCGCCGGAACTCGCACCGGTCAGATCCGCCTTGTTGAGCACGACCATGGTGGCTACCGGACTTCCCGAAGCCGACGCGACCGGCCGCAACTGTGCCCGCTCTTCGGGCTTGATCGACTCCGCGACGACGAGCACGCACACCTCGGCGTGCGCGGCGTCGACAGCCAGCGACACACCAGAGTCGGCGAGTGCCGCGGCCACGGCGCCCCGTCCCACCCCGCACCGTCCCAACACGGCCACGGCGGGCGCATCGCGAAAGCGCGCCTCGATGGCCGCCACGTCTCGATTCCGGGCCTGGGCGGCGAACTCAGCCAGCACGTCGAAGAAGATGGGCAACTCCCGGTCCGGGCCGGGCGGACCCCGCGCCCACCGAAAAATCGTGACACCCTTCCAGAGCCCGGGCGCGCACCAATATCGGCGGCAAGCGCCCTAGCCACCCGTAGATACCAGTGGAAAGCAACTGTTCTGTATCAATCTGCGACACAATGCGGGCAGTAAAGCCTTGATACGCGACCATGGACGGATGCACGCGCCGGGTCCCGAGACCGCGATCCCGCAGCGGATTCCCCGGATCACCAGCTTCCGCGCCAGACGGTCGACGATCTCGGAAAAACAGCAGGCAACCTGGGATCGGCTCTGGCCGGAGCTCGGTCAACAGGCCCGCCCGGCTGAGGGGCAACCGGAGCTTCTGGACACCGAGACGTGGTTCGGCCGCCGAGCCCCGGTGGTGGTCGAGATCGGCTGCGGAACCGGAACCTCGACCCTGGCCATGGCCCAGGCCGAGCGCGACATCGACGTCGTCGCGGTGGAGGTCTACCGCCGCGGCCTGGCGCAACTGCTCAGCGCCATCGACCGCACCTCGCAACCTGACGGCGCCCGCGAGCCGGACAGCGCTCCGGTCACGAACATCCGCCTGATCCGCGGCGACGGCGTGGACGTGCTCAGCCACATGTTCGGACCGAATTCGCTGACCGGTGTGCGGGTGTTCTTCCCCGACCCGTGGCCCAAGGCGCGCCACCACAAGCGGCGCCTCCTGCAGCCGGCAACGGTGGCTCTGATCGCCGATCGGCTCCGGCCGGGAGGCGTGCTGCACGTTGCCACCGACCACGCCGGCTACGCGGCCCACATCGCCGAGGTCGGCGACGCCGAGCCGCGCTTGCGCCGCGTTGATGCAGATCGTGAGCACTTGCCGGTGTCGGCGATCAGACCGGTCACCAAATATGAGGGGAAGGCCCAGGAAGCCGGCAGCACGGTGGCTGAGTTGCTCTGGGAGAAACTGCCATGAGCCTCACCGAGAACATCTCCGATGTGTCGCATGTGCCCGGCGACCCCGACGTCACAGCGACTGAGCCGCCCGGGCACGCCACGAACGCCGAGCGGGTGCTGCTGGTATGGGACGCGCCCAATCTGGACATGGGTCTGGGGTCGATACTCGGTGGCCGCCCGACCGCCGCACATCGGCCCCGCTTCGACGCCCTGGGCCGATGGCTGTTGGGGCGCACTGCCGACCTGTCATCGCGACTGGGCGGAACCGGCCGCGGTGTGTCACTCGAACCCGAAGCGACCGTCTTCACCAATATCGCCGCAGGCAGCGCGGATGTCGTACGTCCGTGGGTGGAGGCGTTACGTAACGTGGGTTTCGCGGTGTTCGCCAAGCCCAAATTGAGCGACGACAGCGACGTCGACAGCGACATGCTCGCTCACATCGCGCTGCGCCGCAGCGAGGGCCTCGCCGGTGTGATCGTCGCGTCAGCCGACGGCCAGGCGTTCAAGCGGCCTCTGGAAGATCTCGCTGCCGACGGAATCGACGTCCAGGTGCTGGGATTTCGCGAACATGCCAGTTGGGCGTTAGCGTCGGATACCTTGGAGTTTGTCGACTTGGAGGACATCCCTGGTGTCTTCCGGGAAGCGCTACCGCGAATCGGCCTCGATTCGCTACCAGAGCAAGGCGCTTGGCTGCAGCCATTCCGGCCGCTGTCCTCGCTACTGGCCTCGCGCGGCTAGAAAGTAAGACTCGGAGGTACCGCACATGCGCAGGCCAACGACAGGGTTTGGGAAGACCGTTAGGAGCTAACGTGTTCGCCTGGTGGGGTCGAACGGTGTACCAGTACCGACACATCGTGATCGGTGTCATGGTCGCACTGTGCCTGGGCGGTGGCATCTATGGCATCAGTCTGGGACAGCATGTCACCCAGAGCGGTTTCTACGACGACGGCAGCGAATCGGTTCACGCGTCGGTGGTCGCCGACAAGGTCTACGGCCGCGACACCTCTGGTCACATCGTCGCGCTCTACACCGCACCCGAGGGCAAGACCGTCGACGACCCGGAGTTCAAGAAGAAGGTTCTCGACAACCTCGATGAGGTCGAGAAGAACCACCCCGACCAGATTCTGCGGTCCATCGGCTATTTCAAGAGCCCCGAAGTCCTCAAGAACATGGCCGACGGCGACAAGAAGCACGCCTTCATGTCGGTTCAGCTCAAGGGCGACAACGATGACGCGATCCTGAACAACTACAACAAGAACGTCGGTAAGGACGGCACCACCGTCAAGGAAGCCCTCAACATCGATGGTGTCGAGGTCCAGCAGGCCGGCCTGCAGCCGCTGGCCAGCGAGTTGACCGGAACCATCGGCGAGGACCAGAGGCGAGCCGAGATCGCCGCCATCCCGCTGGTCTGCGTGGTGTTGTTCTTCGTATTCGGCGGCGTCGTGGCAGCCGCGCTCCCTGGACTCATCGGCGCCCTGACGATCGCGGGGGCGCTCGGCATCATGCGCTTGGCCGCCGAATTCATCCCGGTGCACTTCTTCGCCCAGCCGGTGGTGACGCTGATGGGCCTGGGCATCGCCGTCGACTACGGGCTCTTCATGGTCAGCCGATTCCGCGAGGAGATCGCCGAGGGCTACGACACCGAGGCAGCGGTGCGTCGGACGATGATGACCTCGGGCCGGACCGTCATGTTCTCCGCGGTGATCCTGGTCGCGTCATCGGTGCCACTCCTGCTGTTCCCGCAGGGCTTCCTCAAGTCGATCACCTACGCGATCATCGCCTCGGTCATGTTGGCCGCCATCCTCTCGATCACCGTGTTGGCTGCCGCTCTGGCCATCCTTGGCCCCAACGTCGATGCGCTGGGTGTGCGGACATTGCTGCGGGTGCCGTTCTTCCGCAATTGGAAGCCGATGAACTGGTGGCTGAATTGGCTGGGCGACCGGACGCAGAAGACCAAGACCCGCGCCGAGGTCGAGAAGGGCTTCTGGGGAAAGCTCGTCAACATCGTCATGAAGCGGCCGATCGGCTTCGCCGCGCCGATCCTCATCCTGATGATCCTGCTGATCATTCCGCTGGGCCAACTGTCCCTCGGCGGTATCAGCGAGAAGTATCTGCCTCCGGACAATTCGGTGCGGGTGGCGCAGGAGGAGTTCGACCAGACCTTCCCCGGGTTCCGTACCGAACCGTTGACCCTGGTCATCGAAAGTGACAACGGCGAACCAGTCACCGATCAGCAGGTCGCCGAGATCCGCAACGAGGCGATGTCGATCCCCGGGTTCATCACACCCAAGAACGATCCGTCCAAGATGTGGCAGGAGCGGCCCTTTCTCGACGGTGCCTCGAAAGACCCGTCGGTGCGCGTCATCCAGAACGGTCTGGTGGTTCGCAACGACGCCGCCAAGAAGATAGCCGAACTGCGGGATCTGTCGCCGCCGCGCGGTCTCACGGTGTCGGTGGGCGGCACCCCGGCGCTCGAACAGGACAGCATCCACAGTTTGTTCGAAAAATTGCCGCTGATGGTGCTGCTGCTCATCACCACCACGACGATCCTGATGTTCCTGGCGTTTGGATCGGTGGTGTTGCCGATCAAGGCCGCGTTGATGAGCGCGCTCACACTCGGCTCCACGATGGGCATTCTCACCTGGATGTTCGTCGACGGGCACGGGTCCGGAGTGATGAACTACACGCCGCAGCCCCTGATGGCCCCCATGATCGGCTTGATCATCGCCGTGATCTGGGGTCTGTCCACCGACTACGAGGTGTTCCTGGTGTCCAGGATGGTGGAGGCACGCGAACGCGGCATGTCGACCGCCGAGGCAATCCGGATCGGCACGGCAACCACCGGACGTCTGATCACCGGTGCGGCGCTGGTGCTGGCCGTCGTGGCGGGCGCATTCGTGTTCTCCGACCTGGTCATGATGAAGTACCTGGCGTTCGGCCTTCTCATCGCGCTGTTGCTGGACGCGACGATCGTCCGCATGTTCCTGGTGCCCGCGATCATGAAGCTGCTCGGCGACGACTGCTGGTGGGCGCCGCTGTGGATGAAACGCTTCCAGGAGCGCATCGGCCTCGGTGAGACCGAACTGCCCGACGAGCGCAAGCGACCGTCGGTGCGTGAGGAGGCTCATCCTCCGGAAGCCCTGGTCGGTGTGGGTGGGCCGCCGGTTGCGGCGCCGCCGCGCGCACTGCCACAGTCCGGGCCCGGTCACCAGGCCCCGGCCGAGACGACGCGGCTCCCCAGCGCACCCCCCCGTCCCACCGGACCGGCCACACCGGAGACGTCTCCGATTCAGGAACCGCCGACCACCCGTCTCGAGATCGCCAAGAACGCGATGCGCAACGCGGTCAGCAGCGCCGCAGCGGCGGCGCAGCGGCTACAGCGCACCTCGGGCTCATCCGAGCCGCCGGCACCCCCCGGACCTCCCGGGCCGCCTCGCGGGGAGCGTGAGATCGAGTCGTGGCTCGGCGACCTGCGCGGTACCCACCCCACTCCGGGGGCCCGTCCAGCCGCTGCGGGGCCGCCCCCGCCGCCGCCGTCCGCGGAGCAGACACGCGCAATGTCCGATCCCGGAGCAAGCGAACCAACTACCGCGATCCCGGCCCAACCCGATCCGCGGGCCGCGGACGACGCCACGAGCGACGCGACACGGGCCATTCCCACGCAGCGGAATCCCGACGCCGATACTGCAACCGAGAAACTCAACACCCGCGCCGAGGACGAGCGTCAGCGCCGCGGTGGCAGCGGTGTCTCGGCTCAAGATCTGCTCCGACGTGAGGGCCGAATCAAGTAGCCGTGCCGGGCGAGGGTTCCTCGACTGTTTCGATGTCGTCGGTCTCGGATTTGACGAACGGACCGTCGGCGGCCGCCAACGCAGCTTCTTCGCTCTCGGGGTCCTCGGCGAGCAACACCCGCATTGCACTGTTGAAAAACGCCAGGGCCGGCACGGCGAGTAGTGCACCCGGAATGCCCGCGAGAACAGCTCCCCCCGCGATCACCAGCACGATCGCGAGCGGATGGATGGAGACCGCGCGACCCATAACCAGTGGTTGCAGCACGTGGCCCTCGAGCTGTTGCACGGCGATGATCAACCCGAGCGTGATGAGCGCGTACACGAAGCCCTTGGCGATGAGCGCGACGACGACCGCGACGAAGCCCGCGACCACCGCACCGACGAGCGGAACGAAGGCGCCCATGAAAACCAGCGATGCCAACGGAAGCGCCAGCGGCACACCCATGATCGCCAGGCCCACCCCGATACCGACCGCGTCGACGAAGGCGACCAGGAACGTCGCCCGGACATAACCGATCAGCGACCGGAACCCGGCGCGACCGGCGTCACGCACCCGGTCCCGAACGGTGACCGGAAAGACCTGCGTGACGAACGAGAAGATGCTCCGACCGCCCTGCAGCAGAAAAATCAACGTGAACAGCACCAACAACGCGCCGGTCACGATCTCGGTGACCGTGCCTGCCGTCGACAGCGCTCCGCTGGTCAGCTTCTCTTGGTTACTGCGCAACGCCTCGATCGCCGCGTCGCGGAACTGGTTGATCTGATGATGGCTTACGTGCAACGGCCCGTCGGTCAACCACCTCCCGAGCCCGTCGATGCTGCTTGTCATCTGCGAGACAAGCGCCGGAGCACCCTCGACGAACTGCGTGATGACGAACGCCAGCAACCCGCCGAAGACCGCGAACCCACTGAGCAGTACCAGCGCCACCGCACCACCGCGCGGCGCGCCACGGCGGTCCAGGAAGTCGACCATCGGTATCAACAAGGCCGCCAGAATGGTGGCCAGCGCCACCGGCACGAACAGGATTTCGAGCTGGAAGAATATCCAGATCAACGCAAGTATCGCGCCCAGAATTACCAACAACCGCCACGACCAGGCGGCGGTCTTCCGGACCAGTGGGCTGACCGATTCTTCGGCGGGCGCATCCGGGGAGGCAGACATCCCGGTAGCGTAACGGCCCGGCTAGTCGGGCCTCCGGATCTGCGGATTCTCACCCGCCACCACTTACCCTGTACTGCGTGTCTCACGACGCTGTTGCCGGCGACGCTCAGACGGCACCAGAATGCCTGGAGCGACGGTCCCGCGGAAAGCACTGGTGGCTGCGCTGGCTGATCATCGCGGTCGCGGTCACGGTGCTGGCCATCGAGTTCGCGCTGGTGCGAGACCAACTCGCCAAAGCATGGAAGAGCCTGTACTCGGCCGACTTGCTGTGGGTGCTGGCCGCGGTGGTTGCCGCGATGGCTTCGATGCACAGCTTCGCCCAGATCCAACGCACCCTGCTGCGCTCAGCCGGAGTCCACGTGCGCCAATGGCGCTCCGAAGCGGCGTTCTATGCCGGAAACGCCTTGTCAACAACAATGCCTGGCGGCCCGGTGTTGTCTGCGACGTTCATCTACCGACAGCAGCGGATGTGGGGTGCCTCGCCGCTGGTGGCGTCCTGGCAGCTGGTGATGTCCGGGGTGCTGCAGGTCATCGGCTTGGCGCTGCTCGGCCTGGGCGGCGCGTTCATGCTCGGCGCGAGCAAGAACCCGCTGTCACTGATCTTCTCGCTGGGCGGCTTCGTCGCGCTGGTGCTCCTAGCGCAGGCCGTGGCCACCCGACCCGAGCTCATCGACGGAATCGGCGTGCGGGTGCTGTCGTGGTTCAACTCGCTACGTGGAAAGCCCACCGACACCGGCCTGGCCAGGTGGCGGGCGATCCTGGCCCAACTGGAGTCGGTGCAATTGGGTCGCCGCGTTCTCGGGGTGGCCTTCAGTTGGTCGATATTCAATTGGGTCGCCGACGTGGCGTGCCTGTTGTTCGCCTGCTACGCCACCGGCGGTCACCCGTCGATAGCGGGGGTGACGGTCGCCTACGCGGCCGCCCGCGCTGTGGGTTCGATCCCGTTGATGCCTGGCGGACTGTTGGTCGTCGAGGCGGTCCTGGTGCCAGGCCTGGTGTCCAGCGGGATGTCGCTGGCACCGGCCATCTCCGCGATGCTGATCTATCGACTCGTCAGCTGGATCTTCATTTCCACGATCGGCTGGGTGGTGTTCTTCTTCATGTTCCGCACCGAGAAGGACATCGATCCCGATTCCAACGGTACGGTCGCCGCGGCCGGGACCGCCGTCGGTTATCGACCCGCCAAGGCAACGCAGTTCAGCCCGGACCCCGATGCGCCCCATCCGCCGGACAGTCACCGAAGATAGCGAAAGGTCAGCGCCGTATCATCGAAGCGCATCACGGTGACTGGGGACGACGTGTCGGAAGAACCGCTCGAGCACGCGGCTGATCGGACAGAACTCGATTCCGCTGCGCTCGGGACCGCCGCAGTGGCTGCTGGCGTCGCCGCTGTCGGCTACACGCTGTACGCGATTCTCACCCTCGACGGCCCGCATCGGTTCGTCCTTTTCGCCGATGTGGCCGCGGTCTCAACGATGGCCCTCGTCATGGGCCTGTTTCGCACGCAAGTCATCCAGCGCTTCGGGTTCACCGCGTGCAGTGCCGTCTTCTCCGGACTCGTCACCGTGTCGATCTTCACCGGCATCCTGGCCGAGGGCAGCGTCCAGAGCCCCCTGGTCCTGGTGTTGCTGGCCGCTCTCGCGTTCGTCTCGCTGTATTTCCCGACACCGGTCATCATCGGTCAGATGATTGGAGCCTTCGTGCTCCTGCTGACGGCGACCGTCGTGGTGGGTTACAAACCCCTCGACCACGTCTCCGGCGCGCTCTTTATCGGATGCGTCGCAGGCACCTATCTCTTCATCGCCGCTTTCGCGGTGGTACATCGTCGACAGGGCCACCAGGAAAGACGGCTGCTGGCCGAGGCGTCGCGGACCGATCCGCTCACCGGGGTGCTGAACCGTCGAGGGTTCGAGGAGCGGTTCCAGGCGAGCCTCGACCAAGCCGAGCGCCTCGGCCGGCCGGTCGCACTGCTCGAGATCGACCTCGACTCGTTCAAGCATGTGAACGACACGCAGGGCCACGCGGCCGGCGATGCGGTGCTGAAGCTCGTCGCGAACGGCATCGGCGACACCGTGCGGCGGATGGACGCCGTCGGACGACTGGGTGGCGACGAGTTCGGCATCGTCGCCTTCGGATCCGGCTCGGCCGAAGCGCGCAGCCTCGCGGCAATCATCAGCGAGAGGCTCCGGCCGGTGATCGGAATGTCGGTGGGTGTGGCCGTCTACCCCGGCGACGGCATCACGGTCGAAGAACTGTTTCGTGCTGCAGACCTCGAACTGTACGTTCACAAGCACGGCGGACCCAGCGCCAGGCCCGAACTTGCCTGGGCGGTCACGCTGGCCGAAGCCGTGGATCGGCGCCTCGAGAGCGCTCACAGCCGGGATGTGGCGGTTCTCGCTGCCGCCATCGCCGAACGCCGGGGCTGGGATCCCGAGCAGATCGCCGAACTCCGCATCGCGGCCATGCTCCACGCCATCGGTCTCAGCGCGGTCCCCGACTCAACACTCACCTCGAGCCAGCCGCTGACCCCCGATCAACGCAGGGACGTCGACCGGCACGCGACCATCGGCGCCGAGATGCTGGCGCGAGTCAATGGCACCGAGGTCATCGTCCCGTGGATCCGACACTCCCACGAACGGTTCGACGGCTTGGGCCACCCGTCAGGGCTGCGCGGCAAGGAGATCCCCGAGGCATCCCGCATCCTGTGCCTCGCAGACGCATACACGGCGATGCGAACCGACCGGCCCTACCGGAAGGCGATGCGTCCCGACGTCGCGATCGACGAGATCACCCGATGCGCCGGGACGCAGTTCGACCCGACCATCGTCGAGGACCTGCTCGCTGAACTACAGACCACCGACCGACTGGTAGAGGAGACCCCGGAAACGTGATGGCCTATGCAGTCGGGTGACCGCACGCCGACACGAGCTGCGCTCGGAGCGTTTGCCGCCGATGTGGTCTGCGTAGTCCTGTTCTGCGCCATCGGACGTCGCACCCACGCCGAGGGCCTCACCGTCATCGGCACCGCCGAGACGGCCTGGCCGTTCCTCACCGGAACCAGCCTCGGTTGGTTGCTCGCCCGCGGCTGGCATCGTCCAGCGGCGTTGGCTCCCACCGGCATCGTGGTGTGGGTATGCACGGTCGCAGTGGGGATGCTGTTACGCAGACTCACATCCCAGGGCACCGCGGTGAGCTTCATCGTGGTCGCCACGCTCACCACCGCAGTACTGCTGCTCGGCTGGCGCGTCCTAGTCGCGGCTCGTCCGCGCGACAGCCTTACTGAGCGTCGGGCGAAATAATGATCCCGCAGCGATCCCGCAGGTCCACCAGCGGCTGACGGATCGCCACCAACTCGTTGAAGATCTGCGGATTGTCCGTGAGGTAGGTGTCGACCTTGGCTTCGAGCTCCTCTGGCGGGTCGCCATGCAGGTCAGTGAAGAACGCATTCACGTCGGGGTGGGTAAACAGGTACGCCGAGGATGCCGCCGAGACGCCTGCAGCCGTTCCAGAGAAATCGGCCGCGGTGCAATTCGGTGGTTGAGGCTGGGCTGCTGCGGTGGGCAGCGTGCCCATCAACATCGCGCCCGCGAGCACGCCGCCGCCCAGCCCGCCGGCGACCGCGCGACGGACGATGGTTGCCGAGAAAACCATGGAGGCTCCTTCATCAGAGGTGAACCGAAACCAGTTTCGGTCGCCGGTCGGAAACTATCCTATGAAGATATACGCAACGACGCCCGAGTTTCTTGTCTGGCAAGGCTGGGTGTTGCTGACAACTCGCGAAGGCTGCACTGCCTCGCAAACTCGCAGCGTCAGAAATGCCGCATCCTCACCGCAGTGCATCACCCGCCGACGCAGCGCCCTGGCAGCGGCCATGCTGATCGATCGGACCAGTGCCCGGCGCCGGTGTTCAAGCTGCTTGAAGCAGTGACGACAAGGCTTCGCGGGGCGGCTAACCCGGAGTCGGCTGCGGTACGCTCTGGCTAGAAACGCCGGGGAGAAAGCAGGGAGTTCCGATCCAGCAGTTCATGATGCGCATCAGCAGCAACCTGCGCAGATATCGCTGGGCGGTGTTCGCGGCGTGGTTGTTGCTGTTGGTTCCGTCGATATATCTCGCCATGAACCAGGCCGGCAATCTCACCGGCGGTGGCTTCGAGGTCAAAGGCTCGCAGTCACTGTATGTACAGCACCAGCTCGAGGCGCAATTCCCCGACCAGGGCGCATCCCCGCTGGCTTTGGTCGCTGCCCCGCGTCCGGATGCGTCCTTCAACGATATGAACGAAGCGGTCGCCCATCTGGAACGGCTGGCAGCCGAGGTTCCGAGCGTGAAGGTGATGCCAAGCCCGCTCGGGGCGCTCCCCTCCCCGGCGGGGGGCCCAGCCGCCCCGCCGGGAGGACAGCCGCCACCCCAGCCAGACCGCCCGTACGTCATCACCCTGCAGCTCGACTTCGAGAACACCGGCGCGGTCGACGTCGCCAAACAGTTGCGACAGAAGGTCGGAATCAATGGTGACGAACCCGGCGAGATGGAGAACGGCAAGGTCCGTCTGTACGTCATCGGGCAGGGCGCACTGGGGGCGGCCGCCTCGGAAGCCACCAAACACGACATCGCGCAGGCCGAGAAGTGGAACCTGCCGATCGTCCTGATCATCCTGCTGGCGGTGTTCGGCTCCCTCGCCGCCGCGGCGATGCCCCTCCTGCTGGGGATATGCACCGTGGTCGTGACCATGGGGCTGGTCTACATATTGTCGACGCTCACCACGATGTCCGTGTTCGTAACCTCGACCGTGTCGATGTTCGGCATCGCGGTGGCCATCGACTACTCGCTGTTCATCCTGATGCGCTTCCGCGAGGAACTGCGCGCCGGCCGAGAGCCCGAAGACGCCGCCGATGCCGCGATGGCCACCTCCGGCCTGGCTGTAGTGCTGTCCGGCCTGACCGTGATCGCCTCGGTCACCGGCATCTACCTGATCAACACGCCGGTGCTGCAGTCGATGGCGACCGGGGCGATCCTCGCCGTGGCGCTGGCGGTCCTCACCTCCACGACCCTGACCCCGGCGGTGCTGGCGACGTTCGGCCGCCGGGCGGCACGGCGTTCTTCCTACCTGCACTGGTCGCGGCGTCCGGAAGCCACCCAATCCCGATTCTGGTCCCGTTGGACCGGCTCGGTGATGCGCCGGCCGTGGCTGTCCGCGGTGGCGGCCACCGCCCTGTTGCTGGCGCTGGCGGCACCGGCTTTCTCGATGATTCTGGGCAACAGCATGCAGCGGCAGTTCGAGCCGACCCACGAGATCCGGGGCGGGGTGAACGCGGCAGCTCAAGCGCTGGGTCCCGGTGCGCTCGGCCCGGTCCGGGTGCTGGTGACCTTCCCTGACGGCAACGCCGCTTCCGCACGCGCCAAGGAGCCGCTGCTGGAGTCGGTTCGGCAGACCATGGCCGCAGCGCCCAACACGGTCTCGGTCACGCCGCCGGTGTTCGGAAACGACTACCGCAGCGCTCTGCTCTCTGCAGTGTTGTCGGTCGACCCGGAAGACCTGGCGGCCCGCGACACCGTCGACTGGATGCGCGAGCAACTGCCGCCGGTCACCGACGGTCGGGCCCGCATCGACGTCGGTGGCCCGACCGCGCTCATCAAAGACTTCGACGACAGGGTGGCCGACACGCAACCGCTGGTGTTCGGGTTTGTGGCTTTGATCGCGTTCGTCATGTTGCTCGTGTCGATCCGTTCAGTCGTCCTGGCGTTCAAGGGCGTGCTGATGACCGTGCTCTCGGTCGCCGCCGCCTACGGAAGCCTGGTCGTCGTGTTCCAGTGGGGCTGGTTGTCGGCGCTCGGCTTCAAGCAGCTCTCCTCGCTGGACAGCACAATCCCGCCCTTGGTGCTGGCGCTCACCTTCGGGCTGTCCATGGACTACGAGATCTTCCTGCTCACCAGGATCCGGGAGCGTTTCCTGCAGACCGGAAACACCCGCGATGCCGTCGCGTACGGCGTCAGCACCAGTGCGCGCACCATCACCAGCGCCGCATTGATCATGATCGCTGTCTTCATCGGGTTCGCCTTCTCCGGTATGCCGCTGGTCGCCCAGCTCGGGGTGGCGTGTGCGGTGGCCATCGCCGTCGATGCGACCGTGGTGCGTCTGGTTCTGGTTCCGGCGCTGATGGCCATGTTCGACAAGTGGAACTGGTGGCTGCCGCGCTGGTTGGATCGCGTCCTGCCGTCGGTCGACTTCGAGAAGCCACTGCCCAAGGCCGATATCGGCGACCTTGTCATCATCCCCGACGACATCTCAGCGCTCGCGCCCTCAGGGTCGGACCTGCGTACCGTGGTGAAGTCCGCCGCCAAGCTCAAGACTCTTGCCCCTCAGAGCATCACAGTCGCCGACCCACTTGCGTTCAGCGGGTGCCAGCCGCGCAAGGTGCTGGGCAGCAGCCGTTTGGTGGACGCCGGTGGGCAGCTCACCGTGGCTATCGCCAACCCTGCTCACGGCAAGACCGTTGCGGTGAAACTGCCCAAACATCCGGTGACGATGTGGCGGGGCAGACTCGACGTCGCGCTCGATGCTCTGGCCGCTCAGGCCGGCGCCACCGACGAATCGCGCTCGTTCATGCGGCGCAGCAGCCCCCTGGAAACCACGAACGTGCTGCTGCCGACCGGTGACCGGCTGCAGATCCCCACCGGCGCCGAGACACTGCGACTCAAGAGCTTCCTGATCATTCAGCGCAACACCACGCGGGATTTCACCGACTTCGCCGAGCTCGTCGACTCGATGGGCATACAGACCGCCGCAGAGGTGCTCTCCGGCATGGATCGGTATTACTCTTGTCAACCGGCACGCAGACACTGGGTGGCCACCCAGTTGGTGCGCCGCCTGGCAGAGCCTCGCCCGTCCGATGCGCCCGAGTCCGCGGTGTCAGGGCCCGGTGCAGACCGGGAGTGGGCGCGGGTCAGGCAGGGGTGCCTGACGGTGGCAGTGGCAATGCTGGAGGAGACGAGGTGACGGTGACCTCCGAGGTACGTGGCACGAACCCGAACGGCGCCCCGCAACCGCCGCCCGTTAACCGACCGGTGGAATTCTGGCCGACCGCCCATATCCGTGCAGCATTGGAGAGCGACGACCTCAGCGTGTGGCAGCGCATCGTGGCCGCGATCAAACGTGATCCGTATGGCCGAACAGCACGCCAGGTCGAAGAGGTCCTGGAAACCGCCCGGCCCTACGGGGTCTCCCGGGCTATTTCGGAGGTACTCGAACGCACCCGCGAGCATCTCGAGGCCAACGAGTGCGCCGAGGTCGGTCGGCACGTGCACCTGCTCCTGGATCGCTCGGGCCTCGGCGAACACGAGTTCGCGTCGCGGATCGGTGTGCCCGCTGAGGACTTCGCAAGGTACCTGCGGGGCACTGTGAGCCCCCCGGCGTCGTTGATGATCCGGATGGGGCGATTGTCCGAGCGATTCGCCAAGATGCGCGATAACCAGCCGGGCTGAGCCAGGTCTCCGCCTGAGTTCGTAGGTCACGAACTGGGGTTCGGGGTTGTGCTTTCGCCATCGATCACAACCCGCTGCCGAGGCTCGGCGAGCCCGGCGTTTCTGGAAGGATGTCGGGGTGACGGTAGAAGCGAATCGCGAGACCAATTCCGGCATCGACCTGAGCCACATCGACCCCACGGCCCGACCCCAGGATGACCTGTTCGGGCACGTCAACGGCCGATGGCTCACCGAGTACCAGATCCCACCCGACCGAGCGACCGATGGAGCCTTCCGCACGCTGTACGACCGTGCTGAGGAGCAAATCCGCGACCTGATCACCGAAGCGGCGGCAGCACACGAGTCCGGCACCGGCACCGACGAACAACGCATCGGTGATCTCTACGCGAGCTTTATGGATGAGCAGGCGATTCGCCGACGCGGGCTCGCGCCGCTGCTCGACGAGTTGGCTGAAATCGATGCCGTCGACTCCCCCGACGCGCTGGCGGCGGTGCTCGGCGGGCTCCAGCGCACGGGCGTTGGTGGAGGCATCGGCATGTACGTCGACACCGACTCCAAGAACTCGACCCGCTACCTGCTGCACCTGAGCCAGTCGGGGATCGGCCTGCCCGACGAGTCGTACTTCCGCGACGAGCAGCACGCCGAGATCCTGGCCGCCTACCCCCAGCACATCGCCGCGATGTTCGCGCTCGTCTACGGCGAGTCCGGGCACGGTACAGCCGACGACCACGACCGGACCGCCGCCGCGATCGTTGCGCTGGAGACCAAGATCGCCGGCGCCCACTGGGATGTGGTCAAGCGACGTGACGCGGATTTGACCTACAACTTGCGCACCTTTGCCGAGGTGATCGACGAGGCGCCCGGTTTCGATTGGACGGGCTGGCTCTCGGGTCTGGGCGTCCAGCCCTCTGGTGAGAAGGCCGGGCCCACCGAGTTCGTCGTTCGCCAGCCTGACTACCTCACCGGGTTCGCCGCGCTATGGGCGACCGAACGGCTGGAGGACTGGAAGAACTGGGCACGTTGGCGAGTGATCCACGCCAGGGCGGCACTGCTCACCGATGAACTGATCGACGAGGACTTCGCGTTCTACGGGCGCAGGTTGTCGGGTACGGAAGAGATCCGGGACCGCTGGAAGCGCGGGGTCTCGGTAGTGGAGAGCCTGATGGGCGACGCCCTCGGCCGGCTCTACGTCCAGCGGCACTTCCCGCCGCGAGCCAAGGCCCGGATGGACGACCTGGTGGCTAATCTGCGTGAGGCCTACCGGGCGAGCATCAGCACGTTGGAGTGGATGACGCCGCAGACCCGGGAGAAGGCCCTGGTCAAGCTGGACAAGTTCACCGCCAAGATCGGCTACCCGCCCAAGTGGCGAGACTATTCGGCGCTGGTGATCGAACGCGATGATCTCTACGGCAATTACCGACGTGGGTACGCGGTCGAATACCAACGCGAGTTGGCCAAGCTCGGCGGACCCGTTGATCGCGACGAGTGGTTCATGACGCCGCAGACAGTCAACGCGTACTACAACCCCGGCATGAACGAGATCGTTTTCCCGGCCGCGATTCTGCAGCCGCCCTTCTTCGACGCTGACGCCGACGACGCCGCCAACTACGGTGGCATCGGCGCAGTCATCGGCCACGAGATCGGGCACGGCTTCGATGACCAGGGGGCAAAGTACGACGGTGACGGCAACCTGGTGGACTGGTGGACCGAAGAGGACCGTACCGAGTTCGCTTCCCGCACCCAGGCATTGATCGACCAGTACGAGCAGTTCGTTCCTCGGGAGCTGGAAAACGGTGGGGGCGGTACTCACCATGTGAACGGCGCGTTCACCGTTGGCGAGAATATCGGCGACCTCGGGGGCCTCTCCATCGCGCTACTGGCCTATCAGTTGTCGCGCAACGGTGAACCGGCACCGGTGATCGACGGCTTGACCGGCGAGCAGCGTGTCTTCTACGGCTGGGCCCAGGTATGGCGCACGAAGTCCCGTGACGCCGAAGCGATTCGCCGACTCGCCGTGGATCCGCATTCACCGCCTGAGTTCCGCTGCAACGGGGTGATCCGCAATCTGGACGCCTTCTACGAGGCGTTCGGTGTCGCAGAGACCGACAAGCTGTTCCTCGAACCCGAGCGTCGAGTCCGCATCTGGAGTTAGCCGCGGGAACTGGCCAGAAACGGCTTGAGCGCCAACAGGTATCCGGCCAGCAACACCAGTGGCGCGGCTAGCGGCAGCCACGGCACCCGCAGCGGCACAACGAGGGCCAGGGTCGCTATGGCGGCGAAGCCGACGGCGGAAAACATGGTCGGTGCGGTAGCTCCGTCAGCACCATGCCGCAGCACCAGATAGGCAGTGGCGGCCAGCCCGGCGAGTGCGGCGTACATCGGCGCGGGATCGGCGAAGACGACGGTGACCACGGTCAACAACACCGCAACGGTTGCCGCTGGTCGAAGCCATCCTGCGAGCAGCACAGCGATCAGCGCCGTCCCCCCTGCCAGCAAAGCCGCCGCACCCCCGCGGTGCGCCGCCGCTCCGACCATCAGCACTCCGAAAGCACTGGGCAGCAATAGCTTCCACGATATTTCGGTTACCTTCGTTGCCCCGGCCGGCACTGTCACCTCCGTGCCCTCGTCCGACGATCGGGTATCAGCGACATCGCTTGGTCGAGAGTGACGCCTTCCGGCCAAGCCACAACGTCTACGCCAACGGTCGCCATGTCGCGGTACATGAAGGAGCGTTCCAGCGCCCACATGCGGTTGACCAGCTCGTCCTGCTCACCTTCGAGCGGGCTGCCCTCCAACACGTCCACGGCGAACACGGCATGGCCTCGCTTGCGCAGGTCGATCAGCGCCAAGGCGAACTCGGTCTCGAGCATCGTCGAGAACCCCACGATGATCGCGCCCGGCGGCACCGCGGGCCGGGGTGCGAGCGTGCCCGTCCCGCTCTCGAAGGAGTCTGCCGAGCCCAGAATCGTATCGAGTATCCGATAGAACTGCCGTTGCCCGATGTCGGTGCTCAGCCAGCGGGTATCGCGGCCGCCGAGCGTCACCAGTCCGGCCCGATCTCCGTTGCGCAACGCGCTCTGCACCACCTGCGCCGCACCGCGGGCGGTCCGATCGCTGGCCACCGTGGCAGGCCCGGGTGGCTGCGGAGAGGTATCCATCAGGACGACCACTTCAGCGGCCCGGTCGGTCAGACGTTCGGTGACGTGTAGCGCGCCGCGGCGCGCGCTGACCGGCCAGTTCACCGTGCGCAACTGGTCACCCGGGATATACGGGCGGATTTTGGCGTATTCGACGCCCGGACCGGAATGCCGGGTCAGGTGGATGCCCAGTCGGTCGAGCAGGTCCGTGCGAGGGACTTCGGTGGATTGTGGCGGAGCCACCGGAAACACACACACCTGAGCGGCGTCTGTGGTGGCGGTGCCCTCGAGCAGACCGCCGCGGCCGGGCACCCGTACCCTGGCCCGGACCGGGTAACGGCCCCACCGGGCCGCCCGCACGGCGACGGTTAGGCCCAGTGCTTCTTCCCGGACGACCTCGAGTTCCATTCCGGGCACCACCGAACAGTCCAATTCGACCGCCGCGCCGTCGTCTGCCTCGGCCGACACGCTGACCCGAACCTTCTCGGACTCGAAACACCGTTGCAATCCGGGCCGCCCCTGCACGTGGACGGCCGGTACCGGTCGCTGCCAGCCGATGGAACACAGCACCCCAAGCAAGGGGGCTGCGAATGCGATGAGCTCCCACCTGGCTGTGAGCAGAGCACAGGCTATCGCCACACTCGTACAGGTTGCGAGCGAGCGAGTCAGCGGGGATGCGCGCCAACGCAACTCAACGGCCACGCGGGCGGGTTCGCCGACGTGATCGGTGCCGGCAGCGGTCACCCTGCGCCCCGGGCCCGGGGTGCGGGCAGACGCCGAAGCAGTTCATCCACGACGTCGGAACCTTGCACCCGACGCACCCACATCTCGGGTCGCAGGCTGATCCGATGCGCCATTGTGGGCATCGCAAGCGCCTTGACATCCTCGGGGATCACGTAGTCACGGCCGAGCAGCAACGCACGCGCCCGCGCGAGCTGCACGAGATCGAGTTCGGCGCGCGGGCTGGCACCGACGGCCACCTGCGGATGCTGCCTGCTCGCCGCCGCGATCGAAACCACGTACTGCAGTACGTCATCGTGAACGGTCACCTTTTCCACCGATTCCTGCATGGCCAGCAGGTCGTGGGCACCCACTACCTGATCCACCGTCGGTCGCACTGATCCGCGGTCAAGGCGGCGGCGCAACATCGTGGCCTCCTCCTGCTCGGACAAGTACTTCAATTCCAGCCTCGTGGCGAATCTGTCCAACTGCGCCTCGGGCAGTGGATAGGTGCCCTCGTATTCGATCGGGTTGTCAGTCGCCAGCACCAGGAAGGGCTGGGGCAGCCGGTGGGTCACACCGTCGATGCTGACCTGCTGTTCGGCCATCGCCTCCAGCAACGCGGCCTGCGTCTTGGGCGGTGTCCGGTTGATCTCGTCGCCGAGCAACAGGTTGGTGAAGATGGGACCGCGACGGAATTCGAATTGGCCCGACTGCATGTCGTAAATCGTTGAACCGAGCAGGTCAGCGGGCAGTAGATCCGGGGTGAACTGTACTCGGGTGAACTCCAGCCCGAGCGCTGCTGCGAAAGACTTTGCGATGAGCGTCTTTCCGAGGCCCGGTAGGTCCTCGATAAGAGCATGGCCGCGAGCAAGCACCGTGATTAGGATCAGGTTGAGCGCCGGGCGCTTACCCACGACCACCCGGCCAATCTCATCCAGTACCGCTTCACAGAGCGCGGTGGTGGTCGCTGGCTCAAGACCGTCGGTCACAGTTGCTCCAGCCGTTGCAGGATGTCGTTGAGAGTGTCACGACCGGGACCGGGCTCGTGGCCGCCAGCCCGCGCGACGTTCTCCGGATCCACCCACTGCCACAGTTGTTCGCCGAACAACATGCGGCCGGTGGCGTTAAACGCCCTTGGGTCCTTGGTTTTTCGCTGACCAGCGGCAAGCTCGAACTGTCTGGCCAGCACCGGACGCAGGCGTCGGTCCCAGTCCGAGCGCGACGACTCCGACCAGGCGATCAGCGTCTCGGTCCGATCCAGCCAGCGACGCAAGGACTCACCGGGATCGCCCGCGGCGGCATCGGCGGCGGGATCGGTGGCGGGATGAGCGAGGCGCCACCACGCGGCGAGCAGCACACCCGCTACCGCAACACCGGTGGCCCCCACCACGAGATGCCAGTCGAGTGTGATGATGGCGAACAACTGCACCACCGCGACCAGACCGACCGCGGCCAGTCCCATTTTCTTCATGGGGAACCCTGCAATTCGCGCTGCACGACGCGCAACGCCCGCAACGCATCCGCGCGGTGGTCCTCGTTCATCACGTGCGAGCTGAAGCGCGCCTCTTCGAACAGGTCGACCAATTCAGCCGCGCTGTCGGCCCGTACAGCATGCCGTTCGACGGCTCGGGCCAGCACCTCGGCAGGTGTGTCCGAATCCTGCGGGGTGGTGCCCGGCGATTTCTCCAGTTCCCGTTCCATCGCCGCATAGCAGGCGATGATCGCTTCGCGTGGATCGCGACTGCGGTCGCCGATCTCGGCCAGCCCGATCTCTGTCGCCCTCGCAAGGCCCGGGACGTCGCCGGAGGCATCGACCGCTGGCCCGCCCTCCCGGAAAGGCTCGCGCGTCGCAGCGTCGGCGCGCCTGCGGCCGATGACCGTCCCGGCGATCGAGAGGAGGAGCAACATGAGGGTGACTGCCCCGAGGATGCCGAACACGTCGCCGCGACCGGCCGGCGTTGGCGGTGGCGCCGTTTCGGGGTCGCCACTATCGGACGGCTCCACGGATTCGGGATCCGTGACGGATGCCGGGTCGACATCCAGTCCGGCCCCCCACCTCATCAAAAGCAGAACCGCCAGCAACCACACCAGCAGAACACCCGCCGCGATCAGCATCCACCGCCACGGCACCGTGATTCTCCCGCCGCCCGAATCGTAGGGTCGCTCGCCGGGGATCGGCATGCGCCGACGACGGGTCTGGACGATGATCGCGATCGCGATGACGAGGATCGACACGCCGAGCATGACGACCGTGGGGACGATACTGCCCTGGTCGGCGGGCTCCGGTTCGAGCGGCTCGGGAGCGGGTTCGGTCCCCGGCAGATGGCCGCGCAGCGCGACGACGGCCAGCAGCAGCAGCGCGATCACCGCGACGGTGCGTGCCACCGCTTTGTCGTCACCGGGCATCAGCCCACCCTCGGCTCAATGCCGAGGGCCTGGGACGGCCATCGGCCTGAACTCATCGTTACACGCCGCGCCAGCGATCCGCCGGGAACGTCCTACCTACCCGGTCAGAACATCTGCCAATCTGAGGCACCGTCGGGCTGGGTGTACCAGCCGCCGGTCGAGTTCTTGATGACCACCGCATCGCCACTGCCGAAGTTGTCGAAGAACCACTGCGCGTCGGCCGGGCTGAGATTGATGCACCCGTGGCTGACATTGCTGTTTCCCTGGGCGCCGACCGACCACGGCGCGCTGTGCACGAAGACGCCGCTGTTGTCGATCCGCACCGCATCATCCACCTCGAGCTTGTAGCCCTCGGCATCGGTGATCGGTACGCCATAGGTGGATGAGTCCATCACCATCTCGGCGAACTTCTCGAGCACGTAGTAGGTGCCGTTTTTGGTCTCGTAGCCCTTCTTCCCCAGCGAGACCGGGAAGGTCTTCTCCAACACCCCATTGCGCATGACTTCCATCTCAAGGGTTGAGTTGTCGATCGTCGCGACGAGTTGCTCGGGGACGCTGAAACTCGACTTGGTGCCGGCAGCGTCGATGTGCACGACTGTGCCCGCTGGCCAGAAGTCCTGGGGCCGCCAACGCAGCTGGGTGTCGGTGACCCAATAAAAACGTCCCGGTACCGGCGGATTCGACGTGATATGAACGGCGTCCTGAGCCATCTGTCGGTTGGCGATCGGGCGTTGGAAGTTGATGTAGATCGGCTTGGCTGCGCCGACGATCGAGCCGTTGGTGGGGTTGAACGACGGTGGCACGAACGGGGGCTGCCCAACGAACGGGTTCGGATTCTGACCTCCCGGTGTGCCCTCCGGAATGGGCATCGGCTGCCCCGGTATCACGGCCAGCGGGTCGACCGGTTGCGACGCCGCTGGGGCCGGCGGGGCCGGTGCGGGCGGCGGCGGCGGAAAGACGAACGGATCGGCAGGCGCCGGAGGCGGTGCCACGTCGGGTTGCGCGAGCGCCGACGGCGCGCTCAGGGTCAGTCCTGCGACGACGGTCGCCGCCAGGACAGAGGCGATCAGCCGACGTCTATTTCGCTGCAGCATGCGTATACCTCCAGTTCAGCGATTAAACCCAGTGTGGCACAGGCCGACGCTCATCAGCTCTGTCGAGTTTTACCACCCCGCCCCGGTTGGGGCCCTGAGCTGCACTTTTTTTCGGTCGTAGGTAACCAATCGTTACTCAGACGCACTGAGAGATAGCACACGTTACGGACTGTCAGGAACGGACGAGTCGAGCGATGGCCGCCGACGCCTCGGCCAGCTTGGCGTCCGCCTCGGGGCCGCCCGCCGCGACGGCGCCCGTGACGCAGTGGCCGAGGTGCTCGTCCAGCAACCCGAGTGCGACGGACTGCAGGGCGCTATTGACCGCGCTGATTTGGGTGAGGACGTCGATGCAGTACTTGTCCTGGTCGATCATCTTGGCGATACCACGTACCTGCCCCTCGATACGGCGCAGCCGTTTGGCGTAATTCTCTTTGTGCGCCGAGTAGCCATGGGCGGCCATGCTGCGCACGTCCGGCACAACTTCGGGTTCCTCGACAGGTCCATTCGCCATCATGGCTGGCTGCCTTCCAGCGTCTGCTTCAGTTGTTCGATCTCGGCTTCCTGCGTCGTCACCATCGACTGGGCCATGGCGACTGCGTCGACGTTCGCGCCGCTGGCGATCTCGGCGTTGGCCATCTCCAGCGCCCCCTGGGCGTGGTCGATCATCGATTCCAGCCAAAGCGTGTCGAAGTCGCTGCCGCGCAGCGACTTCAACTTCTCCATGGTTGCGTCGTCAACCATCCCCTCGGGTGGCTGGTCGCGCTGGGTTTGGTCTTCGGCTGCGGTTGAGTCGGAGCTGAGCTCGGGGTTCTCGTTCCACTGAACGAGGAAGACGTTCATGATGTTGATCTCGGGCTGCTGCTCCTCCTCGATTTTGCTTGCCAGCGCAGCCAATTCGGAATTGGTGGAGCGGTCGGGTACCAGCTTGGTCAGCTCGATGGTCTGGCGGTTGTGGGCAATGACGTTGGTGGCAAACGAGACATCGTCGGCGTTGTGACTAGCGGGCGTTCCGGAAATCACCGGAGTCTCGGGTATCCCGTTCGACGCCCGGCTGCCTTCAGCAGGGTCGGCCGGGGTGGTGCTGCAGGCCGCCACGGTTAGGGCCGCAACCACAGCCATGAGAGCGTCGGCCGCGCGTGGAGGGATAAGGCTCATGGACTCAGAATACTAGTACCCCGCGGGGGTATCGATAATGGTTGGACCGAGGAAACACCCCGGGGCATACTGTGCCACATGCCCTCAAGCCCTGACATTAAGCCACGCAGCCGTGACGTCACCGACGGCCTCGAGAAGTCCGCAGCACGTGGAATGTTGCGCGCCGTGGGCATGGGGGATGAAGACTTCGCCAAATCTCAGATCGGCGTCGCGTCGTCGTGGAATGAGATCACCCCGTGCAACCTTTCGCTGGACCGGCTCGCCAAGGCCGTCAAAGAAGGTGTGTTCGAGGCCGGCGGTTATCCCATGGAATTCGGCACCATCTCGGTGTCCGACGGCATCTCGATGGGCCACGAGGGCATGCACTTCTCACTGGTCTCGCGGGAGGTCATCGCCGATAGCGTCGAGACCGTCATGCAGGCTGAACGTCTCGACGGTTCGGTGCTGCTCGCAGGCTGCGACAAGTCGCTGCCCGGCATGTTGATGGCCGCCGCCCGGCTGGACCTTGCCAGCGTCTTCCTCTACGCGGGATCGATACTGCCCGGCCGGGCGAAGTTGTCCGACGGTACTGAAAAGGACGTGACGATCATCGACGCCTTCGAGGCAGTCGGCGCCTGCGCCCGCGGGCTGATGCCTCGAGCAGACGTCGACGCTATCGAGCGGGCAATCTGTCCGGGCGAGGGCGCGTGTGGCGGCATGTACACCGCAAACACGATGGCCTCGGCCGCCGAGGCCCTCGGCATGTCGCTGCCCGGCTCGGCCGCCCCGCCCGCCACCGACCGTCGCCGCGACGGCTTCGCCCGCAAGAGCGGCATGGCGGTGGTCGAACTGCTCCGCCGCGGAATCACCGCACGCGACATCCTGACCAAAGAGGCCTTCGAGAATGCGATCGCGGTGGTGATGGCCTTCGGCGGCTCCACCAACGCAGTGCTGCATCTGCTGGCGATCGCCTACGAAGCGAACGTGAAGCTAACGCTGCAGGACTTCACCCGGATCGGCGCAACGGTGCCCCACCTGGCCGACGTCAAACCGTTCGGCCAACACGTGATGTTCGACGTCGACCACATCGGCGGAGTGCCGGTGGTGATGAAGGCATTGTTGGATGCCGGGCTGATGCACGGCGACGTGCTGACGGTGACCGGTCAGACGATGGCCGAGAACCTCGCCCATATCGCCCCACCGGACCCGGACGGCAAGGTGCTACGAGCGCTGGACAACCCGATCCACCCCACCGGCGGCATAACGATCCTGCACGGCTCACTGGCTCCCGAGGGCGCGGTGGTGAAGTCGGCGGGTTTCGACTCCGACGTTTTCGAAGGCACGGCAAGGATTTTCGAGCGCGAGCGGGCAGCGCTCGATGCGCTGGAGGACGGCACAATCACCCAGGGTGATGTGGTCGTGATCCGATATGAAGGCCCTAAGGGTGGTCCGGGCATGCGGGAGATGCTGGCCATCACCGGCGCCATCAAGGGTGCGGGCCTGGGCAAGGATGTCCTACTGATGACCGACGGCCGGTTCTCCGGCGGCACCACGGGCTTGTGCGTCGGACACATCGCACCCGAGGCGGTCGACGGCGGTCCGATCGCACTGCTGCGCGACGGTGACCGAATCCGGCTTGACGTCGGCAAGGGCACGTTGGACGTGCTCGTCGACGCCGACGAATTCGACGCCCGCAAAGCGGGTTTCGAGCCGCTGCCGCCGCGCTACACCACCGGGGTGCTGGCCAAGTACACCAAGCTGGTCGGCTCTGCTGCCACGGGTGCGGTCTGCACCTAGTTTGTCGATGGTGGTGGTTGTGGTTGGAAGGGTTGGTACCACCACCAGTGGG
>CAZCHU010000004.1:0-7054 GCA_964498215.1 uncultured Mycobacterium sp.
CCATCGGGACTTGCCCGCGAGCGCACCAATGTCTCTGACGAGATACGCGCAGTCGGCCCCCCGCCGCTACCGGTACTGCCCGATCCGTTTTCGGTACGTGTCGCCAGGCTCTCCGACGCACCGTTGGTAGCCGGTTGGATGCAGCGCCCGCATCTGGCCGCGACGTGGGAGTACGACTGGTCCGTGCCGCGGTGGGAGCAGCACCTGAGTGCGCAACTCAACGGGACGTACTCATTGCCCCTCGTCGGCAGCATCGATGGCGTGGCGCATACCTACTTCGAATTATACCGTGCTGCAAGAGATTCCATCGCCGAGTACTACGAATCCGATCCGCATGATGTCGGCCTGCATGTTGCGATCGGTGACCCGGGCGACGTGCATCGTGGGCTCGCAGCCCAGGTGTTCCCTCACTTGATCGGCGGCGTGTTCGAAGGCGATGCGCTGTGCCAGCGGATCGTCTTTGACCCAGATCACCGAAACCTCGCCGCCCGGCGGGCGTGCGAGTACTTCGGGTGCCGGTATCTCGGTGAACATGACATGCCTCGTCGGCGGATGGCGCTCTATCTGTACGACCGCGGTACCACCGGCCTGCAATGAAGTTAGGGTAGGCTACATTATCTCCATGGTGGTGGGAGAGACTCTCGCGTTCAGTAGCCTGGGCGCGGTCGGCGGGCCATTTCCGGTGGTTCCGGCTCAGATCGCCGCTGCGCTTGCCCACAACATCGCCGAGCGTGAGCGCAGCGAGTACCTGCTATACGAACGGGCTGATGAAGTAGTCCTGGCCCTGGGATCGGCGGAGCTGGTCGAACTCGACAGCGACGAAATGCGTGTCACGCAGGGGTCGGTCACCAGGCGGTACACCTGGAAGGGGCGGCCAGCCGATGTGCTCGGCGATGCGGTCGATCGACTGCTGATCGATGCCGAGCAGGTATTCGGTTGGATTGCCTTCGAATTCGGGGTCTACCGCTTTGGCCTTCAGGACCAACTGCCACCGGGCACTCCGTTGGCGCGGGTCTTCCGACCGCGTGCACTAGTGACCGTGGACAACGACGGTATCCGGTTGGCAGGCACGGACAGCAGCCATGAAACCGCGATCCGAGCGATGATCGCCGACGGTATCCCCGGCATCGCCACCCCGACGGGAATTGACCCCACCCGGGATAGTTCGGGCTTTCGCAAGCGCGTTGACACGGCGGTCGCCGAGATTCAGTCCGGCTGCTATGACAAGGTCGTTCTTTCGCGAAGAGTGGACGTTCCGTTCACCGTGGACTTCCCGGCCACCTATCGGCTGGGGCGGCAGTACAACACGCCCGCGCGATCCTTCTTGTTGCGACTCGGTGGCATACGAGCGCTTGGGTTCAGCCCGGAGTTGGTTGCCGCCGTCCACGGTGGTGGCACGGTCGTCACCGAGCCGCTGGCCGGTACCCGGGCGCTGGGCCGTGGGCGAGCACGTGACCGGCAGGCGCGGGAGGATCTCGAGTCGAATGCCAAGGAAATCGTCGAGCACGCGATCTCGGTTCGTACCTCCTTGCAGGAGATGCAGGAGGTTGCCGAGCCCGGCACAGCGGCGGTAACGGATTTCATGACGGTGCGCCAGCGAGGCTCTGTCCAGCACTTGGGGTCGACCGTCAGTGGGCGGCTGAGGTCCTCGTTCGACCGGATGGACGCTCTCGATGCATTGTTTCCCGCTGTGACCGCCTCCGGCATACCCAAAGCCGCCGGAGTCGACGCGATCTTGCGGCTCGACTGCGCACCGCGGGGGCTGTATTCGGGAGCTGTGGCAGCGTTCTCGGCAGACGGGGGGATGGACGCCGCGCTGGCGCTGCGCGCGGCCTACGAAAGCGGCGGCACAACCTGGCTGAGGGCTGGCGCCGGCGTCATCGCGAGTTCGACGGCGAACAGAGAGTTTGAGGAGACCTGTGAGAAGCTGGCCAGCCTGGCGCCCTACCTGGTGGCTCGCTGATTCTCGTCGATGACCTTGGCGACGATCGCCTTCTTATTGACCTTTCCGACTGCGGTCGTCGGGAGACTGGCCATCGCCGCCACGAGGTCGGGTCGAGAGTGCGCCGCCACTCCACGACGATCCAAATGCTCATGGAGTTCGGCGAGACTTACTGGAGCTCGGTCGAAAACAATAGCGGCGCATATTTTTTCGCCCAGGTAGTCGTCGGGGATGGGGACAGCTGCTACGGCCCATACTGCGGGGTGAGTCAGCAGGTGCGCCTCCAGGTCGACTGCCGAGATGGACTCGCCGGCGCGGTGGATGACGTCCTTGACCCGACCGGTCACCTCGAGGTAGCCGCCGGGGAGCTGGCGCACTCGGTCGCCGGTGCGGTAGAAGCCTTGCGATGAGAATGCGCGCGCATTGTCGCGCTCGGCTCGAAAATAGCCGTTGAGTGTGTAGGGCCCGCGTACCAGCAGTTCGCCTTCCTCGCCGACGGCGACGTCGTTCTCGGCTTCGTCGACGACGCGGACCTCATCGGCGGCTGACAGCGGCCGCCCTTGTGTGTGACAGACCAGGTCGGGTGGGTCGTCCAGCCGGGTGTAGCACAGCAGGCCCTCCGCCATGCCGAAGACCTGCTGCAGCCCTTCAGTGAGGGCGCTGCGAATGTGGTGGGCATCCTCGGCGCCGAGCTTGGCGCCGCCGACCTGGAGTAGACGCATGGTGGTCGGGCGTTGCGGCTCCCATTCGCAAGCCTGCGCCCACACCCGGGCCAAGGCGGGCACCAGCGCGGTGACGGTGACCCGGTGTGTGGTGATCGCCCTGAAGGCGGCCTCAGGGCTCGGGTCCGAGCCAAAAACGACGGTTGCGCCGACGGACATGGCGCCGAGCAGTCCGGGACAAGCCAGCGGGAAGTTATGACCGGCCGGCAGCGAGACCAGGTACACGTCGTCGGAGGTGAGTCGGCACAGTCGTGCGCTGGCCGTGATGTTGTAGACATAGTCGTCGTGGGTGCGTGGGATGAGTTTCGGGGCACCCGTAGTGCCGCCGGAGACCAACAACAGCGCCGGCTGGGCGGTGTCGAGGGTCTGGTCGCCTACCCGGCCGGAATCCGAGCAGACTTCGCTCCAGTCGGTATACGGCCCGGCATCGCCATCAACGATTAGATGCCGCAGCCCACGATGGCGCGTGGCGAGTTCGCCGGCCATTGCTCGATAGTCGAAACCGGCGGCGTTATCGGCGACGATGAGACCGGCGGCGTCGGCGACCTCGACGAAGTGTGAGAGCTCGGCGATGCGGTGGCCGGGCAAGCACATGACCGGAATGGCCCCCGCCCGCAGCAGGCCGAACAACGCGACCGCGAACGAGCAGCGGTTGGGCAGCTGCAACAGCATCCGATCACCACGTGAGACGCCCAGTGCCACAAGCCCGGCCGCGGCCCTGTCGACGGCCTCATCCAGGCTGCGGTAGGTGAAAGACGTGTCCTGGTCCAGGATGGCCGTGCGATCCGGCCAGCGCGCGGCCGCCGAGCGCAGGATCGCGGCATCGAGTGTCAAACCTTCCCAATAGCCGGCCGCGCGGTAGTCCTGCGCCCGCTGGGCTGGAAACGGTACGAACCCCGTCATGGACCCGCTCATCTCGCTCCTGTGGGTGTGTGTGTCCACCCCACGAGATGTAGGGTAGCCTTCGCGAAGTTAGGATAGCCTTTGTATTGGTACTGAAGGGGCGATGTGGGTTCTGCGGGCGGTGAACTGCTGTGTGCCGAGGTCACCGAGCTAGTCGCCGAGATGCTGGGCGTGTCCGCGGACAGCCTGGATCCAGACGCCGATCTCATCGCGCAGGGTCTGGACTCGATCCGGATGATGACGCTGGCAGGCCGTTGGCGGCGTCAAGGTATCGACGTCGATTTTGCCGGGCTGGCAACGGCTCCATCGATACGCGCCTGGGTCAAGCTGGTCGAATCGGCGAACCTGGAATCGGCGACCCCGCCGCCTGCCGAACACACCGCGGCTGACGCAGCGCAGCCTTTCCCGCTCGCACCGATGCAACACGCGTTGTGGATCGGGCGCCACGACGACCAGCTGTTGGGCGGCGTTTCGGCGCATCTCTACGTCGAATTCGACGGCGGCCCTGTCGATCCCACCCGGCTGACGCGGGCAGCGACGCAGCTCGCCGAGCACCACCCGATGTTGCGGGTCCAATTCCTGCCGGACGGCACCCAACGCATCGGCGAGCCTGCCGAATTCCCGGTGACTGTGGAGGACCTCTCCCGCAAAGACAGCGCGAGCGTCGAGTCGCGCCTGGCCGCGATCCGGGAGGCGAAGTCGCACCAGCAACTCGACGGAGTCGTGCTGGAACTCAGCCTGACGTTGTTGCCCGGCAACCGGAGCCGCTTGCACGTCGACCTGGACATGCAGGCCGCTGACGCTATGAGCTATCGCAGGCTGCTCGATGACCTGGCGGTGCTGTATCACGGTCGGGCGCTACCCGAACTCGGATACACCTACCGGGACTACCTGGCCAATATCGAGCACGTTCGGCGGTCGGCGTACGAGCGCGACCGCCACTGGTGGTCCGAACGTGTCCCCGATCTGCCCGACCCCCCCGCGCTTCCGCTGTCCACGTCCGCCGGGAATGCGGCTGGGAATCGGCACAGCACCACTCGGGACGCTATGCGTCGTTCGACGCGGCGCTGGCACTGGCTCGACCCGGCCGCCCGCGACACGTTATTTGACTGCGCTCACCGTCGAGGCCTCACCCCGGCGATGGTGCTGGCCGCGTCGTTCGCCCAGGTTGTCGCCGGCTGGTCGGCTGACCCACGTTTCTTGCTCAACGTGCCCCTGTTCGGTAGGGAATCACTGCATCGCGACGTTCCCAAGTTGGTCGGGGACTTCACGACCTCGCTGCTGCTCGACGTGGATCTCGCCAACGCCGACACCGCGGCGCAACGCGCTGCCGCGATGCAGAAGCAGATGCATCAGGCCGCCGCCCACTCCGCATACCCGGGGTTGTCGGTGTTGCGCGACCTCAGCCGCCACCGCGGCACCCAAGTGCTCGCACCGGTAGTGTTCACCAGCGCACTCGGCCTGGGCGAACTGTTCTCAGCGGATGTGACCGCTGCATTTGGGGCCCCGGTCTGGATGATCTCGCAGGGTCCGCAGGTGCTGCTCGACGCACAGGTCACAGAGCTCGACGGCGGCATTCTGATCAACTGGGACGTCCGCGAACACATGTTTGCCCCAGGGGTGATCGACGCCATGTTCGCCCACCACATCGATGAGGTGAAGCGGCTATCCGGCGGTGACGTTGCCTGGGACCAGCCGCGTCTGGCGCTGGTGCCAGCCTCTCAGCAGAGGGTGCGTGACTCGATCAATGCTTCGGCAGCCGCACGCAATCCGGACATGCTCTACAGCGGCTTTGTTGCCAACGCAGGTCGTCGGCCGGACGCGCCGGCCGTGCTGGGCTCCGCGGGAGGCTGGACCTACGCGGAACTGTTGCGCCGCGCAGGCTCGGTCGCCGCGGCACTGCAGACTGCCGGGATCGAACCCGGCGATACAGTCGCGGTGCTCGGGCCCAAGTGCGATGAACAGATCCCGGCATTGCTGGGTATCTTGCTGGCCGGCGGGGTGTACCTGCCGATCGGAATCGACCAGCCTGCTGAGCGAACGCGGCGGATCCTCGAGATCGGCCAGGTGCGCCACGCGTTGGTGTGCGGCGCTGAACGCCACGACGTTTCGGTGCCCACAACGCGGGTTTGCGATGCGGTTGTCCGCGATGTCGAACTCGATTCTTCCGGTGATTTCCTCAGTGGTGCAACAGATTCAGAGGCGCTGGCCTACGTCCTGTTCACGTCGGGATCGACCGGGGAACCCAAGGGCGTTGAAGTTACGCACGCTGCGGCGATGAACACCATCGAATCCCTCAACGACCACTTCGGCATCGGCCCGGACGACCGTTGCCTCGCACTGTCCGCGTTGGAGTGCGACATGTCGGTCCTCGACATCTTCGGAACGCTCGCCGCCGGCGGTGCCATCGTTGTCGTCGACGAAGCGGACCGCCGCAACCCCGATCAGTGGGCGCGCTTGATTGAAACCCAGCGGGTCACGGTGCTCAACTTCTTGCCCGGATGGCTCGAGATGCTCGTCGATGTCGCTCGGCCCGGACAGCTGTCCTCGCTGCGCGTGGTGCCGACCGGTGGCGATTGGGTGCTGCCCGCGTTGGTTCATCGCCTCCGTGTTGCCTCGCCCGGACTGCGCGTCGCTGGACTGGGCGGCGCCACCGAGACCGCCGTCCACGGCACCATCTGCGAGGTTGCCGAGGTGCCCGAGCACTGGACGGCCGTGCCTTATGGCGTGCCGCTGCCCAACAACGCGTGCCGGGTCGTCAACTCTTACGGCTGCGACTGCCCGGATTGGGTACCTGGGGAATTGTGGATCGGCGGCCGAGGCGTCGCCCGCGGATACCGCGGCCACAGCGATCTCACCGCCCAGCGATTCATCCAGCACGACGGCACGACCTGGTATCGCACCGGCGACCTCGCTCGATACCAACCCGACGGGACGCTGGAGTTTGTGGGCCGCGTCGACAACCGTGTCAAGATCAGCGGGTACCGAGTCGAACTCGGTGACGTGGAGGCGGCGTTGCGCCGCGTCCCTGCCGTAGCAGCTGCTGTGGCAGCCTGTGTGGCCACGGGAAAGGGCGAGCAGCTCGAGGCGGCCGTGATCACAAGCGATGCGCTGGCGAGTCCCGATGATCTTCGTTCGGTCGTCGCCCTGCTGGTGCCCGGCCACATGGTGCCCCGACGGATCACCGTACTCGAGACGATTCCGTACACGACGGGTGGAAAGATCGACCGGGCTGCCGTAGCGCGGCTGCTCGAGTCCCAGCCCGCACCCCAGTGCCCGCCACGTCCGCCGGCTACACCCCTGGAACGTGTACTGGCAAACATCTTCGCCGGATTGCTGAACAAGCCAGATCTAGGCATCGACGACGATTTCTTCACTGCCGGAGGCGATTCCGTTTCCGCGACCACCGCCGTCGCGCGGATGAGGTCCTGGCTGGACAGCCCGCCACTGATGGTCGCCGACATCTTCGCGACCCGTACGATCGCCG
>CAZCHU010000004.1:7154-9400 GCA_964498215.1 uncultured Mycobacterium sp.
CTGGACAGCCCGCCACTGATGGTCGCCGACATCTTCGCGACCCGTACGATCGCCGCGCTCGCCGACCTGCTGCGTGGCCGGGACCCGCGACTGGAAAAGGTCGCCGAGGTGGTCCTCGAGGTTGTCGCGATGGATCCCGAAGAGATCAACGGTGTTGACCGCGATCGTGGGGTAGCACAGATTCCGCACCGCATCGTGCCCACCAGCTTTGCACCCTGGATCAGGCGGTTCGCCGCACCCGCCGAGGGGTCAGCCGGTGCCATGGTGGTCTTTCCGCACGCCGGCGGCGACGCGGCGACCTATCGCCGACTCGGGTCGGCCTTCGCCGCGGCGGGTACCGAGGTGTTCGTGATGCAGTATCCGCAGCACCCTGGAAGGTTGTCGGACCCAGCGGCGCAGACGATAGCCGAACTCGCCGGTGGGCTTTTCGACGCCGGCCCCTGGGAGGACCTCGGCCCGATTCAACTGTTCGGCCACTGCATGGGCTCTGTAGTGGCGTTCGAGTTCGCCAAGATCGCTGAAGAGTATGGCGTGGCGATCTCCACGTTGTGGGTGTCGGGGGGAGCCGCCCCCTCGGCGGTTGCCGATCTGCCGGGATTGCCCACCAGCGACGACGCGATTCTCGCTGACATCGCCGAACTCGGGGCAACCGATTCCCGTCTACTTGACGACCCGGAGTTCCGCGAGCTCCTCATCCCCGCGGTCCGTGCCGATTATGTTGCATTGAATCAATATTCGAGCGCACGAGACGATGTGTTATCGGCCGACATCACGGTGATCAGCGGCCGCCGCGATGAACGCATCGGAGTCGATTCACTGCGTCAGTGGGCTTCGCATACGACCGGGCGGTATGCCTTGCACACGCTGGACGGCGGCCACTTCTTCCTGTTCGACGATATCGATGCGGTATGCCGTCTCGTTCATTCCCATGTCTGACCATCAGATTCACGAAGCCGACCCAGTGGTGATCACCGGAATGGCTCTCGAGGCGCCGGGGCGGACCGACACACCAGACAAGTACTGGGAGTCGCTGTCCGCTGGGCAGGAACTACTGTCGCCCTTTCCCGAGGACCGCGGTTGGTCCATTGCCGAACTGATGTCAGGATCGAGACGCGACGGAAACAAGCCGATCCACGATAGGGGCGGGTTCCTCGATAGCGCAGCGGAGTTCGACCCGGAGTTCTTCGGCATATCGCCGCGTGAGGCAGTGGCGATGGACCCCCAGCAGCGGGTGGCTTTGCGGGTCGCGTGGCGTGCTCTGGAAAACGCCGGGATCAATCCCGACGCGCTCGCAGGCCATGATGCAGGCTGCTTCGTCGGTGCATCGACCACCGGATACGGTCCAGACCTCGCTGAGTTCTCCGATCTGACCGGGCATCTCATGACCGGCACCGCCCTGGGTGTGATCTCGGGGCGAATCGCCCACACACTTGACCTCGCGGGTCCGGCGCTCACAGTCGATGCTGCGTGCGCCTCCGGACTGGTGGCCCTCCACCAAGCGGTGCAGGCGATCCGCGCCGGTGACTGCGACCTCGCGGTGACAGGTGGCGTGTGTGTGATGGGGTCTCCCGGATACTTCACCGAGTTCTCCAAGCACCACGCGCTGTCCGACGACGGGCATTGTCGGCCGTACAGTGCGCAGGCCAGTGGAACCATTTGGGCTGAGGGTGCGGCAATGTTCGTACTGCAGCGCAGATCGGCAGCTCGACGAGCCCACCACCGGATCCATGCGGAGGTGCTGGCAAGTTGCCTGAACCAAGACGGCCGGAGTGCCAGTCTGCTAGCCCCCAACGGCGAGGCGCAGACCAAACTGTTCAGCCGAGCACTGCGGGTCGCCGGGGTCCGGCCGGAGCAGGTTGGCATGCTCGAGGGACATGGCACCGGTACTCGGCTGGGTGACCGGATCGAACTTCAATCTTTGGCCCGAACCTACGGAACGGCCCCACCCGGCACCGGTGCACTGCTGGGATCGGTGAAATCCAACGTGGGACACGCCCAGGCAGCCGCCGGCGCACTCGGGCTCGCTAAAGTGCTGGTCTCCGCGGAACGCGCCGCCGTCCCGGCCACGCTGCACTGCGCTGAAGCAAGCGACGAAATCGATTGGGACCAACAAGGCCTCAGGCTGGCGCGCGCTGTGACGCCGTGGCCGGCCCTCGATGGAAGCCGGCTCGGCGCGGTCTCAGCGTCTGGAGTCAGTGGCACCAACGCCCACCTTGTCGTCAGGTGCCCGGAGCCGGTCGCGTGAC
>CAZCHU010000004.1:9500-17142 GCA_964498215.1 uncultured Mycobacterium sp.
GTCAGTGGCACCAACGCCCACCTTGTCGTCAGGTGCCCGGAGCCGGTCGCGTGACAGAACCCAGATCGCTGCCCGACGGACGTATCCCCGTGATGCTGTCAGCGCACGAAGATTCCCTGATCGCCGAGGATGCGGGCGCGATCCGGCGGTTTATGAAGCATCGCCCGTCTGTTGAATCGGTGTCGTCGACGCTGCTGGGTACGAGACGAATCCGGCGCTGCCGTGCGGTGATTCGGGCAGCCGACCATGATGAGCTCGCCCGCGGACTGCGTGCCCTGGAATCGGCCACCGAAGACTCGTTGGTGGCACGTTCAGACCGCACGGCCACGCTTCGAACAGCCTTCGTCTTCCCGGGCCAGGCCAATCATTGGCCGGGCATGGGAGGCGATGCCTACAGCTTCCTCGCCTCCTATCGCGCCGAGGCTGACACATGCGAGGCGGCATTCATCGAAGCCGGGTCACCGTCGCCGGTCGCCTATTTGACCGGCGACGACGCGTGCTGGAGCCAAGTCCAAACTCAGGCCGCGCAATTCACGCACGCGGCAGCATTGGCGCGCGTGTGGCAGTCACTTGGCATCCACCCCCAGCTGACCATCGGTCATAGCCTCGGCGAGATTGCCGCGGCCTACGTCGCGGGCGCGGTACAACTCGACGATGCGATCGGAGTCGTTACCGCCCGGGCGGCGGTCGTCGAGGACATAGCGGGACGATATGCAATGGCGGTGGTCGGCGCGAGCGCGGGCACGATCGCGGCGCTGGCTGCAACGACACCGGGATGGCTAGAAGTGGCGGTGGTCAACTCGCCGTCCTCAACCGTCATATCGGGTGAACGAGACAGTGTCGCCTCACTCGTGCGGCGCTTGACGGACAACGGCGTGTTCGCGCGCGAGCTCCCCGTGACCTACCCGGCGCACAGCAGCGCATTGGATTCGCTGCGAGATGACTTTCTGCGACTGCTGCCAGACGGTGTGTTCAGCAATACGGCCATCGAGTTTGTCGGCACTGCCCGTGGTTCGGTAGTGCGCGCGGGCTGCGACTTTCGCGAGTACTGGTTTGAGAATCTGCGCAACACAGCACGATTCGACCATGCCGTTGCCACCGCGCGAGACCGCGGCGTGGACCTGTTCGTCGAGATGTCCGCACACCCCGCGCTGATCGTGCCGCTGGTGGAACTGTTGGACAGCACCGCGGGACAGATCGGACCACCGATCGTGCTGGACTCCTCCCGCAATGATCGTCCGCTGCTGGACCATCTGTCAGCGTCGATCACCGCGGCGGCCGTATGCGACCCGGACTACCGATGGGCGGATCTGGCGCCCGCTCCGAAGGAGACCTCGCTGTCGTGGTTCCCCAACGCTCCGATGAAGGCCACGCGGTTCTGGAGCTGTTCTGACCGACCGCGTTCCGGCGGGGTAGCCGGTCCGCGGACGGCAGTGGAGGCCTGGGAGCCGAGGCCAGCCTCGCAGAGTTCCGGTGTTTGCCGCATTGCGGTGGTCGGCACAACCGATGCCGACACAACAGTGATCGAGGCGCTCGGTGCCGCCGTAGACCGACAGCGCCACTGCGAGCGCAGCGCCGTATCCTGTGCCGACGTCGTCGCTGTCGTCGGGCCCGCATCCGCCGGTTTCGATCCCGCTCGGGATGCAGAAGACCTGGCCAGACTCGTCGATCGTGGGGTGCTTGACTACGCCGACGCTGCCCGCTGCCAAACGATGTGGCTGATCACGGCCGGCGGGGAGCGGATTGGGCCGGATGACCAGGAGCCTCGACCTCTGCAGGCTGCACTGGCTGCCATGCACCGCAGCATGGGATTCGAGCACGCCGACACGGCCTTCGCGCATTTGGATCTTCCAGGCTGGGATATCGATGCCGACCTGGCCCGGAGTGCGGTGGAGACGTTGCTCGGCGCCCCGGGCGAGGTGGCGCTGCGAGGCTCGGCTATCCGGTACGAGCGGACGCTGCGATTTGAGACCGCACCGAGGCAATCCCTGTCGGCGGCCGTGTTGGACAACGTTGTCATCACCGGTGGAAGTGGTGCTCTCGGCGTGGAGTTGGCCAGGCAGTGTGTCGAGCGAGGTGCGAAACGGATAGTGCTGCTGAGCCGAAGCGGCGCTGAGGCTGCAACAGGCGATCTGCATCGACCGGGGGTCGAAGTAATAGCCGTACGTTGCGATGTGACCGATCCGGACGCTGTGACCGCAGCCGCTTGCCAAGCCGGTGCCGCTGCGTCGTTGGTGATCCACGCGGCCGGTACAGCCGTCATCCGCCCGCACCGCCAGCTCGGTGCGGACGAGGTGCGAAACACCCTGTCTGCCAAAGTTGTGGGGCTGACCACGATGCTGGAGTACTGGCCGCTGCGGCCCGACTGCCGCATCCTGCTCTGCTCGTCGGTGTCGGCTGTCTGGGGCGGTCACGGCCATGCCGCCTACTCCGCGGCCAACAGGATGCTCGACGTGATCGCGGCGCGACTTCGCGCCGACGGGCGCGATGCCGTGTCCGTTCGATCCGGGCTGTGGGAGACCACCGCCGTTATCGGTCGCGACGATGTGGCACGCATCGAGCGCTCCGGCCTGATCGCGATGCCGGCCGATGCGGCCGGCTCCATTCTGCTGGCGGCCACCAGGACCGACGTGTTGGTGTTCTCCGCGGACCTGGACCGTCTGCAACTGATGCTCGACAGTCAGATGATCAGAGCTCACTTCGGCAAGCGCGCCGCCGCCGATGTGGAACCGGACGATCAACCCGGCCCCAACGTGCGTGACACGGTCCGTGCTGAGGTCGCGGCAGTCCTCGGACTGCCAGCCAACGGAGTCGATCTCGAAGAAGCGCTGATCGACATCGGTGTGGATTCGCTGCTGGCGCTCGACCTGCGCCGGCGGTTGCGACGTGCGACGGGGCGGCCGGTCTCGCTGGCTCGGCTGCTGGGCGGCATCTCGGGCACGGAACTGGTCACCTACCTCGACGACCCAGAAGGAGTTGGAATTCGCCGATGACTCATTCCTTCGACCTCAGTACCGATGCCGCGCTGGACGATCGGCGGCTTTCGCTGCTTCGCCGCAAGCTCGCGGAGCGGGGTCTGCTGGATCGGCATGAGCAAACCCCGGATACGGGCGAATCGATGAGCGACGCGCAGCGCCGGATGTGGTTCGTACACTCAGCAGATCCGACTGGCACATTGCTCAACGTATGTGTGGCCTACCGGCTGACCGGTCCCGTAGACGTCGAGCGCATCCACGCCGCCGTCAACGCCGTGGCCGTGCAGCATCCGATTCTCCGCACGACCTACTCGCCCGCGGCCGACGGGGCGCCGTACCCGATTGTGCAAGCCGACGTTCTTCCCGCGTGGTCCGTCCACGACCTGTCCGGGCTCACCGTGCAGGGTCGTGAGCTACGCCTCGAGGTGATCGCACGACGCGAATTCAGCGAGCCGTTCGATCTGAGCACCGAATCGCCGCTGCGTATCACCGTGGTTCAGACCGGTCCCGAAGAACACGTGCTCGTGCTCGTCGCTCACCACATCGCCTGGGACGATGCGTCCTGGGAGGTATTCTTCTCCGCTTTGACCACGGCCTATATCGAGGCGGACCGCGACGGTCGCGGTGACGACGCGCCTCAGGCTTCGGTCCGTTCCGCGACCAAGCCGATGAGCGACCCGGTCGGCGACGTCGAGACGGACCTGGACTACTGGCGCGAGCTGATGTCGGACCTGCCGGACCCGCTTGAGCTACCGGGGCCGAACGGTTCAGCCATCCCGGCGACGTGGCAAGCGCAGCGGTGCCGCACCCGCGTGGACGGTGCGACCGGGGAACGTGTCGCGGCGTTGGCAAAGGAGATGGGCACCACGCCCTACAGTGTTTTGCTGGCAGCGTTTTCCGCTCTGCTGCATCGCTACACCCACGCCGATGACTTCTTGGTTGCCGTGCCCATACTGGATCGGGGCGCCTCCGCCGATGGTCAGATCGGCTACTTCGGCAACACCGTGGCGTTGCGGATCCAGCCGCGATTCAATCAGAGCTTCCGTGACCTGGTACGGATGACCCGCGATGTCGCACTGGGAGCCTTTGCTCACCAGCGGATTACGCTGGACCGCGTCGTAGCCGAACTGAATCCAGATCGTCGCTACGGGGTGGAACGGATGGCTCGGGTGAGTTTCGGCTTCCGCGAACCCGACGGCCCCGGATTCTGCCCGCCCGGTGTGCGCAGTGAACGCGTAGGCCTTCGTAGCCCGGTCGCACAGCTTCCGTTGACGGCGATGGTCGAGTTTGACGGACGGAATCCGGCCGCTGGAGCCGAGGTGGAGTTCGAATACCTCGCAGAGATTCTCGATTCGTCACTCGCGGCTAGGATCCTGGACAGCTTCAGCGCCCTGTTGAACAGTGCGCTCGGCGACCCCGACCGGCAGCTTGCCCAGCTGACGGTGCTCGCACCCGAGGACGCCGAATGGTTGCACCGGATCTCGCGCGGGGAGGCTTTCGAGGTTCCAGCTGCCACGATCGGCGAGTTGGTCAGCGCCCAGGCGGCCCGCTCGCCAGATGAGATCGCGGTCGTCTATGGGCAGAGCCGCTACACCTACCGTGACATCGATCTGGCCGCCAACCGTGTCGCCAACTGGCTGATCGCCCAAGGCGTTTCCACCGAGGACAGGGTTGCCGTCCTACTGGACAAGTCGCCGGAGCTGGTGATAACCGCCCTCGGGATCCTCAAGGCCGGAGCGGTCTACACCCCGGTCGACCCCACCTATCCATCTGACCGGATCGACTACATCCTGGCCGACTGCGACGCAGCCCTCATCGTTCGCGCGCCGGTCGATGACCTCGACGAGTACCCCGCGGACCCCCCATCCCGTCGAGTACGGGCAGACAACACGGCCTATCTGATCTACACCTCCGGATCGACCGGACTACCTAAGGGCGTTGCGGTGCCTCATGCACCGGTAACAGAGTATTTCCGATGGTTCGGCGACGAGTACGCAGTCGGCAACGACGACCGCCTGCTTCAGGTGGCTTCGCCGAGCTTTGACGTCTCCATCGGCGAGATCTTCGGCACGCTGAGTTGTGGCGCCCGGCTGGTGATCCCGCGCCCAGATGGGTTACGCGACATCGGCTATCTCACCGACCTGCTGCAGCGCGAGGGCATCACCTCGATGCATTTCGTCCCGTCTCTGCTGGGGTTGTTCCTATCGCTGCCCGGGGTGCAGCAGTGGCGGACCCTGCGGCGGGTACCGATCGGCGGAGAAGCCTTACCAGGCGAGTTGGCCGATCGCTTCCACGCTACGTTCGATGCGCTGTTGCACAACTTCTACGGACCCACCGAAACCGTGGTGAACGCCACGCGATATCCGGTTGAGGGTCGCCAGGGGCAGCGCACGGTGCCCATCGGCATGCCGAAGATCAACACCGCCGTGCATCTGCTCGACGAGTCCCTGCGGCCGGTGCCGGTCGGTGTGATCGGTGAAATCTACATTGGTGGAACTCATCTCGCGCACGGCTACCACCGGCGGCGAGCATTGACAGCGGAGCGTTTTGTGGCAGACCCGTTCACCACGGGCGGGCGTCTGTACCGCACGGGCGATTTGGCCAGACGCAACGATGACGGTGATCTGGAATTTATTGGCCGCGCTGACGATCAGGTCAAGATCCGCGGGTTTAGGGTCGAACTGGGTGAAGTGGCCGCGGCGGTCGCTGTCGATCCCAGCGTCGGCCAGGCCGCGGTCGTGCCCAGCGATCTGTCACCGATGGGCACGAGCCTGGTCGCGTACGTGACAGCGGCGCCGGGCGAGCAGGTAGACATACCGCGGATCAAGACGCGGGTCGTTGAGGCGTTGCCGGACTACATGATCCCGTCCTGCTACATGGCCGTCGATGAGATTCCGATCACCCCTAACGGCAAGATCGACCGAGACGCATTGCCCGAGCCGCAATTTGATGCCGGCAGCGCCTACCGAGAACCCGCAGAGGGTACCGAGCGCTCGGTTGCTGCGCTGTTCGAGCGGTTGCTCGGATGCGATGGGGTCGGGGCTGACGACTCTTTCTTCGGGCTAGGGGGCCATTCGCTGTTGGCTGTGCGGATGATCGCGATGATCCGAGCGGAGTTCGACGTGGATGTGGACGTACGCGAGATCTTCGACAGTGGTTCGGTGGCCGACCTCGCCAACCTCATCGAGCGCCGCCGGGCCGGTGAAAAGGCCGCCCCCAGGCTGCCCTTGGTGGCATTGCCGGGCGATTTTCCCAAGCCGTTGTCCGCGTCCCAGATGAGGAGTTGGTTCGCTTACCGGGTCGAGGGGCCGACTCCGATCAGCAATATTCCGTTCGCTGCTGAACTGAGCGGCCCGTGCTCGGTCGACGCGTTGGCGATGGCCCTCAACGATGTAATCCTGCGCCATGAGATTTTGCGCACCACCTACCGCGAAATCGACGGGGTCCCATTCCAGATCGTCAACGACAGTGTGGATGTGGCGCTACGCCACCTCAGGGCCGATGAACCCGGGGAGCGAGCCGAGCAGCTCGACGCGGAACGGCGCCACGCCTTCAATCTGGAGAACGAACTACCGGTCCGGGCCGCGGTCGTCTCGACGCGGCCGGTTTCTGATGAGTCCGATACGCCCACCGCCGACCGTCACGTGCTGTCGCTGGTGGTGCATCACATCGCGGCCGACCATTGGTCGGCCGGAGTGTTATTGGGTGACCTCCTGACCGCCTACCGGGCCCGCATCAACGGAAAGGCGCCCGGATGGCCGCCGCTGTCCGTACAGTACGGCGACTACGCCGCCTGGCAGGCCGGACTGCTCGAGCGCGACGGCGACATCGTCACCAAGCAGTGCGACTACTGGGAGAAGCAACTAGCCGGACTGCCGGAGGAGGCCGGCCTGGCGGCCGACTGGCCCCGCCCCGAAGTGCTGAGTGGTGTGGCGGAAACGATTTCGTTCGCGATCGACGCGACCACCCGCGCCAAGCTGGCTGGGCTGGCTCGCGATGTGGGCGCCACACCGTTCATGCTCCTGCAGGCCGCGGTGGCGGTGGTGCTGAACCGGGCGGGAGGCGGGTCGGACATTCCGCTCGGAACTCCGGTTGCCGGACGTACCGATACCGCGCTCGATCAGCTCGTCGGCTTCTTCATCAACATCCTGGTCCTGCGCAATGATCTTGCCGGCAACCCGACGCTGCGCGAAGTGCTCGCCCGTGCGAGAGAAACCGCACTGGGCGCGTATTCGAATCAGGACCTGCCGTTCGACAGAGTGGTCGCCGCGGTCCGGCCGGCGCGCTCGTTGTCGCGCAATCCGCTTTTCTCGGTGGTAGTCCATGTCCGGGAGCAGTGGCCCACCTCGCACCTTGTTGATGCCGGCGAAGGACCCGCCACTACGTTCACGGCATTGGAGCCGACGTTCGACATGGCGCACGCTGACCTCAGCTTCAACTTCTTCGCCGTCGACGATGCGTATGTGGGCAGCGTGATGTACCGGCCGGAGCTGTATCGGCGCGAAACCGTCGAGCGGTTGGTTCGCTGGCTGCACCGGGTGGTGTCCATGTTCGCTGAAAACCCTGATATCAGGCTGGGCGATGTCAGCCTCAGCGACGACGCCGAACGACAGCGCATTCTCGAGAAGTGGGGCGGCGGGGAGATATTCGTCCTCGACGATGAGTTG
>CAZCHU010000004.1:17242-27857 GCA_964498215.1 uncultured Mycobacterium sp.
CTCGGCGTCGATGATGTCGGTTGCTACGACGACTTCTTCACACTCGGTGGCGACAGCATTCTCGCGGTACAACTCGCGGCACAAGCGCGCGATGAAGGGTTGACGCTAAGTCCGCGAATGGTATTCGAGTACCCAGTGCTCGAGAAGTTGGCGGCGGCGGTCGACTCCGCAGAGACCAACTCAGGCCCGAGCGACATCCATCACGAGCCGATGAGCGCATCGGGGTTGACCGATAACCAACTTGCGGCATTGACAACGTCGTGGACCGCGTCCCGGAAGCCGTGAGCTACCGATGACCGACGCCGCGATCGAAGATGTGATGGAACTCAGCCCCCTGCAACGGGGGTTGTTCGCGCGGGCAATGCTGGCTGGCACCGGCGCGGCGGATCCGTACCTGATCACCATGGCTGCAGATGTCACCGGACCGCTGGACGTGGCGCTACTTCGTCAATGTGTCGCCGCGATGCTGGTACGGCACCCGAACCTACGGGTCAGCTTTGCCTATCACGACCTTCCCCATCCGGTGCAGATCGTGCCGTCGCACGCCGAGCCGCCGTGGCGGCAGGTCAAGACGACACCCGAAGGGCTGGTAGCGGTGGAAGCCGATGAGCGCCAGCGGCCATTCGAACTCGAGCACGGACCGTTGATACGTTTCTTGCTGGTCGAGTTGAACCCGCAGAGTTGGCGTTTCGTGATCACCGCCCATCACATCGTCATCGACGGCTGGTCACTGCCGGTGATGGTCGCTGAAGTGCTCACCCTCTATCGGTCGGGTGGAGACACGTCGTGCCTCGGACCCGCGCCACGGGCGTATCGCGACTACATCGGCTGGCTCGCCCACCGAGATGAGAACGTCAGCTCCCAGGTGTGGCGCGAGTACCTGGCTGCCCTGCCCGGGCCGACTCTGCTGTCCCCGGCGTTGTCCCTTCGCCAGCCCTGCGGCCTTGCCAGCCGTTCCGAGATCTGCCTCGACCGGGCCGAAACCGAGGAGATCGTCGCTGCCGTGCGTGCACGTGGCATCACGATGAGCACGGTCCTGCAGGTGGCTTGGGCGATCGTGCTGGCTCGGTTCACCGACCGCGACGATGTTGTTTTCGGAGTCACCGTCTCGGGAAGACCCGTTGACCTGTCGTCGGTGGAAACCATGGTGGGCCTGTTCATCAACACCATTCCCCTACGGGTGCGAGTGAATCCGAACATTCCGGTGTCGCAGGTGTGCGAATCGGTCCAGCGTGACGCGGCCCGGTTGCGCGACCACAGCTACCTCACTCATGCAGAACTCAGATCTCTGGGTGGAGTTGGTGAGATGTTCGACACCCTGTTGGTCTATGAGAACTTTCCGCCGCACTCAGTCGTCGGGCAGGACGAATTCCGCTCCGGGGCAGTGACATTCCGGCCCGCGGCGTTGGAGAGCCTGGCACATTTTCCGGTCACGATTGCGGCGAACCTCATCGACGGCCGGTTGCACCTCATGGTGGAGGCGGTCGAGCATGCGTTGGGGGTCATCGATGCCCGATTGCTGGGCCGCCGGGTCGTCGGCGTGGTGACTCAGGTGCTGAACGGGTGGGAACGGCGAATCGACGACATCGACGTGCTGACCTCGGGGGAGACCCTTGAGCTCGGCGATGACGGCGGTGTCGTATCGAGCGGCGGATTCACCGACCGGTTCGCCGACGTTGCGACGGCGCATCCCGAGGCTATCGCGCTGAGTTGGTCGGGGGGACAGCTGAGCTATCGCGAGGTCAACCTGGCTGTCGAACATTTGGCCGTCAGGCTCGCCGCGCTCGGCGTGGGTCCGGAGACCCCCGTCGCCGTGCAGATTAAACGTGGACCGGAGTACGTCGTGGCGATGCTGGCCATTCTGCGGGCCGGCGGCGCGTGCGTACCGTTGGAGATCGACACCCCGCCAGACCGGGTCTGTGCGATTCTTCGACAGACCGGCGCCACTGTGCTCATCGACGAGCCGCTTGCACCGATGCCGGTCGAATCGAGATCACCGGAACCTCGAATCCATCTCGACCAGGCCGCCTACATCGTGTTCACCTCGGGCACTAGCGGTGAACCCAAAGGCGTGGTCGGCACGCACCGGGCGCTGCTCGCCTACGCCGAGGACCACGCCGAGCGCGTGCTGCGACCGGCGGCGGACCGACTCGGCCGGCCGCTACGTATCGCACACGCGTGGTCGTTCGCGTTCGATGCGGCCTGGCAGCCGCTGGCCGCGCTGCTCGAAGGGCACAGTGTGCATATCGTTGATGAGCAGGATCGTCGTGATGCCTTGGCGCTCACACGGATCCTCAAGACGAACCAGCTCGACATGCTGGACACCACGCCCTCGATGTTCGGGCAGCTGCGCACGTGCGGGCTGCTCGACGAGGTGCCGCTGGCGGTGTTGGCGCTCGGCGGCGAGGCCGTGGGGCCCAATGTGTGGACCGACGTCGGACAAACGTGTTCGACCACGGGCTTGGACGCGTTCAACTGCTACGGACCAACCGAGACCACGGTCGAGGCCGTCGCGGCCGCAATCAGCGCTCACCAGAGCCCCATGATCGGCCATCCGACCCGGGGGATGGCTGCGATGGTCCTGGACTCCAGACTCCGATCAGTACCCGACGGAGCGGTCGGTGAGCTCTACCTGGCCGGAGAACAACTCACCCGCGGCTACCTTCACCGACCCGCCGAAACGGCGTTGCGGTATGTGGCAATGCCCGGCGGCCGCCGCATGTACCGCACCGGCGACCTGGTTCGACGGCATCCAGGCCGGGCGCTGCAGTTCCTCTGCCGGGCCGATGACCAGGTGAAGGTCCGCGGCTACCGAGTCGAACCCGCCGAGATCGAAGCCGTGTTGAAGTCTCACCCCGGCGTGGACGATGCTCGCGTTGTGTCCGACGCAGGCCCCACGGGTCCGAGGCTCGTCGCGTTCGTTGCCGGGGCAGCCGCGGTGCCGGAGCTACGGGCAATGCTGCGGGAACGATTGCCGCGGTTCATGATGCCGCACCGAATCGTGGTGGTCGACGACATCCCCCTCACCAGCAATGGCAAGCCGAACGATACCCTGCTTCGGGCACGGCATACCGGCTCAACCCAACTTGCCGTACCCGAGACCGAGACGGAAAAGCTCTTAGCCCAAGTGTTTTTGGAGCTCTTGGGCCAATCGGTGACTGATGTTGACGCCGACGTGTTGGAGCTGGGTTTGGACAGCATCAGTGCGCTGTCCGTCGTGCAGGCCGTCCGCCGTCGCGGTGTTCCCTTGCGAGCACGCATGATCGCCGAGAGCGCCACGGTGCGTGAGCTGGCGGCAGCCATCGATGTCGCGTCACGCGGAGTTCCAGGCAATCGCGATGGTGACGTGCCAGATCAAGCCATACCGCTGTTGCCGGCAGGGCATTGGCTCTACGAGCACGGCGACCCGCGTCGGCTTGCGCAGACGACTGTTCTGCGGTTGCCCGCCGGAACCACCGAGGCCCGACTCCGGGCGATGCTCGAGGCCGTAGTGGCCGCTCATCCGATCCTGCGCTCAAAGCTGGATCGCGAGACCATGACAATGAAACCGGTGAGCACCCCGGGCTGGTCGCTCACCGAGGCGACACTGACCGGCGACGAGTTCTCTGCCATCGGTCGACACACGGCCGAGATGCTGGAAGCCATTGACCCGGAGAGAGGTTCCCTACTGGCCGCGGTGTGGCTACACCCGCCTGGCAAACCGGGAATTCTGATTCTTGCAGCCCATGTGCTTGCGGTGGACCCGGCGTCCTGGCGGGTGATCGTTGCCGAACTCGACGCCGGGTGGCAAGCGATCGAAGCAGGCGATGTGCCTGCCGCGCCCGGCGAACACACCTCGTGCCGGGCCTGGGCGAACCATCTCGTCGCTCGGGCCGGCCAGCTGGAAACACTGGGATTCTGGGCCGGTCAGATAGCCGGCAACGACCCGCCGCTGGGCGCGCGGCGAGTGAACCCGATGACCGACCGTGCCGGGAAGCTGGCGCTGTCAATGACAATCGCGGATGAAGCCCTCACCACGGTGCTGCTGCAGGCACGCCCACCACTGCACCACGTGCTGATCGCCGCCACCCTGCGCACCGTATCGAGATGGCGGGCTGAGCAGGGACAATCACCTACCGATCCGCTGCTTGCGCTGGAAACGCATGGGCGGGCCGACAACATTGTCGCCGACGCCGACACATCTGACACGGTCGGACTACTGACCTCGATTTACCCACTGCGCTTCGGACCCGACGGCACGCTCGATGATGTAGCGGAACGCCTTGACGCGGTGCCCGGCGAGGTTGTGGACTACGGTCTGCTGCGGTACCTGCACCCCAAAGCTCGGGAACGTCTGCGTCGGCTTGGTGAACCCCAGATACTGCTGAACTATCTGGGGCGCACCGATATCGACGGCCGCGGACCGTTGCGGGTCAGCCACGAGCTGTCGGCGGCGGCTCCCGTGACCCCGGAGCCGAATGCGGCCGTACGTCACGAGCTATGGCTGGTGGCAGGCGTCATGCGGGTCGACGATGGATTGCGGCTGGCCGTTCAGTGGCGCACCCTGCCCGACGTCTTCTCCCGCCAAGACGTCGAGGGCCTTCAAGCTATCTGGGATCAGTCACTGCGGGCGATAGCGAACGAGGTGCTCCGATGACGCCGCGCCTAGCCGTCATCGGAGCCGGCGCCAAGGCAGTGGCCGTAGCCGCCAAGGCGGCCGCGTTACGGGAATTGGGGCTGCCGGCCCCGGAGATCGTCGCCGTCGAACGGGCCGAGGTCGCAGCCAACTGGCAACCCGAGGGCGGTTGGACCGACGGGCTGCACCGCCTCGGTACTAGCCCGGAGAAGGACGTTGGCTTCCCGTACCGGTCCACGCTTGCCCGCGGACGCAACGCCGAACTCGACCAGGCGATGCAGCGACTCAGCTGGCAGGCCCATCTGGTCGCGGCCAATCGGTTCGCCGAATGGGTCGACCGCGGGCGGCCCGCCCCGACACATCGCAGTTGGGCTGAGTATTTGCGGTGGGTCGCCGAAGCAGTTGACCTGCGGGTTATTCGGGGCGAGGTGGACCGTATGACCGTCGATGGCCACCAGTGGGTGCTGGGAGCCGCGGGGTCCGAAGTTCTCGCAGACGCAGTGATGGTGACGGGGCCCGGCCAGCCCGAACGGTCGATCCTGACCGGCCATCCCCAGGTCTGGTCGATCGCGGAGTTCTGGCGCCACGCTGCGGCGCACGACCGAATCAGCGCCCAGCGGATCGCGGTGATCGGCGGCGGTGAGACGGCCGCGGCGATGCTTCACGAACTCTTCGGTCACCGAGTGGCGGCGATCACGGTGATTTCGCCACAAGTGACCCTGTTCACCCGCGGTGAGAGCTTCTTTGAGAATCGGCTGTTCTCCGACCCGACAGAATGGTCGACTTTGCCGCTCGCGGAGCGACGAGACGCACTGGCGCGAACCGACCGGGGTGTGTTCTCCGGCCACGTGCAAAACGCTCTGCTGTCCGACGACCGGATCAGACACCTGCGCGGCCGGGTCGCCCACGCTGTGGGTGTAGACGGCCGAATCAGGCTGACGCTCAGCTACACCCGTGGTGGTGAGCGGTTGGAAACCGTGCATGGTTTCGATCTGGTCATTGACGGATCGGGTGCGGACCCGTTGTGGTTCCTCTCGCTGCTCAGCCAGGAGGCTCGTGATGTCATCGAGCTTTCGTTGGGCGGACCGCTGACGGCCGAGAGACTCGAGAAGTCGATAGGCCATGATCTAGGCGTCGATGGTCTGAACCCGAAACTATTTCTGCCGACGCTTTCCGGGCTCACCCAGGGTCCAGGATTCCCCAATTTGAGTTCTCTGGGGTTGCTGTCGGACCGCGTGCTGGGTGCTTTTATCCACCAATCCGACGATCGAAGGAGAAGAACCTTTGAGTACCAACCCATTCGATGATGACAATGGCGTGTTCTATGTGCTGGTCAATGACGAAGACCAGCACAGCCTTTGGCCAACATTCGCCGAGGTCCCGTCCGGTTGGCGGGTAGCGTTCGGTGAAGACACACGGGCGGCCTGCCTCGACTACGTTGAGCGTAACTGGACCGACATACGGCCGCGTAGCCTTCGAGAAGCGATGCGGACCGACTAGAAAACTAGCAGCCCTACGATCCCGCTGTTTCGGGACTGGGTTGTCTGGGCCTACCCCACCCAAACCTCGGCGTCCGCAGCCGGCCAGGACAGGACGGCGAGGACGTCGTCGGCCGGTACCGGTTGGCCCTCGAGTTGTTCGGTCGACGATGGTTTCATCTTTTCCAGTGCCGGGCGGTGCCGCCCGGCTTCCGGGGTGAGCCCGTCGACGAGTGATTTGCCGGTGGGGCGATCTGCGGTGACGAGCGCGCAAGCAGCGTTGAGCAGAGGTCGGTCGCGTTCACCGGTAAATTCTATTGCTGTCCAGTACTGTTCGGCCGGCAGCTGGTAGACCTGCTGGAGTGTGTCGGGCAGCGCCGAGGTGGCAGCTATCCGATAGGCGGCGACGTAGCCGGAGTCGCGTTGCAGTCCCCGCCACCGTTCACGGAAGTCCCCGGCCGGCATGGGCGCTTCTGCGTCCTGGACGTTGTCCACTGTCCATCCGAGTTCGCGCAGATGGTCAGCCAACCGGCGCCGCAGGACCGAGGCAACCTCGTACAAGGGCAGACTCGGTGACCGGCCTTGGAGGGCTGTGAGATTGTCGGCAGCGCTGACTGTCAAACTCACCCAGGTGACACGGTCCGGGTCGCAACTGGTCACCCGAATTGACCGACAGCGGATCCCGTAGCGGTCCAGATAACTACTGATCACCGGTAGCGGTAGGTTACCGGGGATTCCGGAGTCGATCCGCAGCATCACCGTGGTGCAGACATCAACGTGCTGGATGCGGTTGCGCTGCCAGCCACGGTTGCGCCCGACGAGCATCAGGAGCCGCGCCGCTATCGTCGTCACATACAGTCCCCGCCACCAGGCGAACAGAACGATCAGCAGAATCGCGGCGACAGCCAGCCACCAGCGGTACGAATCGTCGTCGAGCCGGCCTGCCGCAGTGGCCACCGCGATCACCACGATCGCGGCTGCAGAGATACGCAACGGGCCTGGCCGCTGTGGACGCCGAAATGTCATGTCTGGTCATCCGTTCGACGTCGCACGGCAACCACCGCGGTGAGTAGGACCCCGACTGCGAGCAGCCCGGTCGCGGCGAACGCGATGCGCGCTGGTACGGGATCGTCGCCAGGTGGGGTAGGGGGTAGAGAGATCCGTGGCACCGCAGCGATTTTCCTAGGCGCAGACGGGAGGTCGAAAGTCAGTGCCGCGACCGGGTCGACGATCCCGGCGCCGAGCAGGTTCGACGGTGAGCGCGCAGGGTTGCGGGCGGTGCGGCTGATCCGTTCGACCACTTGCGACGCGGTGAGCTCAGGGTAGCGGCTACGCACTAACGCAGCGACCCCCGACACGTATGCCGCCGCATAGCCGGTGCCTCCGATGGGAACCAGCTGCCCGTCGTAGTTCGGTAGTCCGTTGGCCAGCGTGGAGCCGTCGCTGTTGCTCACCGACACGATTGCTTGACCGGGAGCGGCGGCACCCACCCATGGACCTGCCATGGTGAAAGGGGACGGCCGTCCGTCAGGCGTCACCGATCCGACCGACAGCACGTAGGGCTGCCACCATGCCGGTGTCGATACCGAGAGCGCGCCGGCCCAATTGCGTGGATCCTCAGGCCTGCCAACATCGGTCAATGGGTTGGATTCACACGCGCTGCCCAGGCCCGGGGTGCCGGTGTTTCCGGCGGCCGCGATGAGCACCGCATCTTTCTCAAGTACGGCGTAGCGAATAGCCGCCCCTAAAGCGGCCTGGTCGATGGGCTTGTCGCCGGGGACGCAGAAGGACACGGGCACGCTGATCACCCGCGCCCCGAGATCAGCCGCGTGCACAATTGCCCGCGATAGTGTATCCACCGCTAGCGCAATGCGCGCCTCCGACGGATCGACCCCGTCGCCGGCGCGAAGGTCATACCTCGCCGAAGTCTGGCGAATGGACAGTATCCGGGCAGCGGGAGCGACACCGGCGAAGCCATCGAACTCGCTCGGCTGGCCGGCGATGATCCCCGCGACCAACGTGCCATGGCCGTCGCAGTCGACCAGTCCGTCGGTGGAACCGATGTAGTCGCCGCCCGCGTCGACGTTGGGTAACCGTGAACCGGGTTGCACGCCGGTATCGATTACGGCGACAGTTTGCCCCTCGCCCCGGCTAAACCGCCAGGCAGCGGGCAGGTCGAGCATCGCCTGACTGGGACTGGCAAGAACCGGTGTGGTGCCGGCAGTGATACCGGTGGTCACGCAGTCTGCGCGTTGCACCATCGCCGACGGGCTTGGCGCAGGATCGGATGGCAGCGCAGCGGGGTCGGCCACCGGCGGTACCACGGCAGTGGCGGTCGCGCACGGAAGCAGCGTGGTGGCGACCGCCGCCCCAACCCACCGCGCGATGACCAGCAACGGCGAGCTCACCGGTTGAGCACCCATGTGAACACCCCGAGCAGGTAGACGATGACGGGGAGGAGGGACGCGTCGACACCGGCGGCCAGGAACCCCACCGCGCGGCGTGCCGGCAGCGAATAGGTTTCGGCCGCAGCGACCCTCGGGTTCATGGCGACAACGATCCAGACGACCGCCTGCGCGGCGAGTGCAAGCAAGGTCCACCAGGCGTCGTCATACCGACCATTGACGGCGAAGACCACCAGCAGCCCGACCCCCAGCAGAAGAGGTTGCGCCAACAACCACGCTTTGCATGACGCCGAATCCCATACCCGTGCGCGCAGGACCGCGGCCAGCGCGGTGGCCACGATGACATACCAGCCCCAGGGCCCGGGTGCGTCGAGGGCAACCGCCAGTGATCCGAGCACCGCCAACACGACGGCACCGGCGATGAAGCCGCTCTGATAGGCGTCGCAGTTGCGGACGCGGCGAGGAAGGTCGACCAGCACGCGCAGCGGGGGAGGCTCCGGCACCGGATCACCAGGAGCGGGAATCGTCGGCAGTGGGAAGCGTGCGCACATGGCAGCCAGCTGCGGAGTTCGGACCGTGACGATCAGGGCCGCCACAATCAGTCCGCAGCCCACACTGCGCAGCGAGACCTCCCAGACGGTTGTGACGGCCGCGGCGGCCATCACACCCAGTCCGACTTCCGCGGCTGCGGTGAATGCCGCGATCGCGGAAGTACTCAAGAACAGGCAGACCAGCGACCACGCCGAAACGCCGGCAGCGGCCAGCAGAACCCGGGCGTCGGGGTCGCCCGGTATGGCCATGGCGAACGCGGCAGCGATCGGCGCCAGCGCCGCGGCGGACAGTTCGGCAGAAATACGAGGTGACCGTATTGCCGTAAGAAGCCCCGCCAGCACGGTGATCGCGCACAGGCCCGCGGTCGCGAACAGTGCGCCGAAGCCACCCACCGCGACGTGATACGCCACCGACAACGCGGTGGCCACCAGCACCAGGCCGAGGGCAACGACGCGGGCGGCTATGCCGAGGTGACTCGTGTTCCATGGGCGCCGCCTGGATTCGGAGAAGATCACTGCCGCATCGGCGACATCCTCGACGATGCCTGGCGCCGCCGGGCCCTGCGGGACCGGTTGCAACGCAAGCAGATCGCCGTCGACCACGCCGACGGTGTCGAGCGTCGCATCCAGACTGAACGGGCTACCGCCGACTGGTGCCAGGCTCACCGGATCCGATGGGGCTGGTTGCTCGGCGCCGACCAACGGGAGCAACGCCGGAATGATCTCCCGCAGTGGTAGTTCGCTCGGCAGTACGACTTCCACCAACTTGGCGTTGGCCAGCACGGCGACCCGGGCGGAGGGCATCACGATGGTCTGCTCTGACATGACTTCCTTCATTCTTCTTGTGACCGCGCACGGTTAGCCCGCTTCGGCGAAATCGCGGGTGAGCCTCGTGCCGGGGAACCATCGGCCGCCCGGCAGCGTGGCGGTGAGTTGCTCGAGCGCCACCGCGATGGCCGATGTCTCGGCCGGGGCGAAAGTAGAGATCCATTCCCCGTCGGATGCCTGCGACGGGCTGACCAGGATCTGCCCGGCGGTGGTGTCGACGACGCTGACGCCGACCTCGCTGACGGTGTGGACACCGTCGCGTCGCTGCCCTGCGACGATCTCCACGTAACGGCTGGGCCCGGTGAAAACCGATTCCACAGTTGGCCGCGCATCCGCTGGGACTCCGAGGAATTCGAGTGTGCCGGCGAGGTCGGTGCCCTTGCGGAGACGGTCGTCGGCCCGGGCGCCGACCCGAGCCGGAATTGCAAACTCCCGGAAAACGGCCGGGCGCCGGGATGGGAGCCCGCACTGGACGATTGGTGTCAGCGCACCTGGATGATCGACCGTCATGGCGGTAAAGGTCACAAGCTCCCGGTTGCGTAGTGCGACGACGGTCTGATCTCCGGTGTGGTCTTGGCGGCGAGCGACGATGCCCCGCATCAACTGCGATGGCGCCGGGCCGACGAAACGCAGTTCGAGCCATCGGTTGCAGTAGCAGACAACCCGTATCCATTCGGCTACCGAGGAGTCGATATGCCCATCAGCGCCAATCACACCCGATCGGGTCAAACCATCGAA
>CAZCHU010000004.1:27957-29751 GCA_964498215.1 uncultured Mycobacterium sp.
GTCGAGCAGCATGTTGACTTTGGCCGCAACTTCGAGAAATCGGGCGTGGGCGGCTTGGAAGGCGGCCGACGACTCACCGACGTGGAAGGCCTGGGCGGACATCGCTGCCTGCTCGGCCTGGGCGATTGTGCTGCGCATCAGCGCCGCCTTGGCGCCGAAGGCTGCTTCTGAGGAGACAAGTTGAGGGATGTGGGCGTCGAGCATGCTCATCGTGGTTCTGCCTTTCGTTTCGGGTGCGGTCCTCGTGCGGTCGAGATCAGCTGTCGGCGTCTCCTTCCCGGCCGGGTTCATCCTCTGTTGGGCACCACGTGCTCGGCATCATGGGTTCCCGAGGGTTGTCGTCGAAAGCGTTGCCGCTCAGGGTGCTGAGCCCGACGGGTGTGGCACTGTCCTTACTTGGCACCGTCCCGGCAAAGCCCATCGGGCCGGCACCGTGGCGTGACGCCGACACGTTCGAAGCCGCCTCCTGACCGTCGGCTCCGGGCCCGGCGTCGAGGTCCATGAACTGGTCACCGCGGTCCTTGGTCTGGGCGCCGCGTTTGCGTCGGGCTCGGCGCCGTTGCTGTGCGGTCGTGCCCACAGCCGCTGCCGCTGCCGCTGGGATATCGGCGGCGGGTGCTGCGGCGCCCGAGCGGTCGGTGATCGTCGGCGGGACCCCCTCGTCTGGGTGGTCACCGCGGACTGCGTATCCGAATCCCTCGGCGGCGCCGGCTGCTGGTGGTGCGGTTCCGGTTGCGGTGGGCGCCGCGGGTGAGGGGGCTGCCGGGCCGGCGGCAGGTGAGGGGACGGTGGGTGCTAGTCCGGCCGCGGGCCACGGTGCGGGACGCGGACTGGCCGGTGCGGCGGCGGTGTCTGGCGCCGGGACGTCGGCGGGCGGCCGAGCCCGCTCGGCGATGTCGTTGATGGCGTTGATTCCCAGCCCCAACACAATGGGCAGCCACGCAGGCGTGCTCAGGATGATCCCCCAGGTAGGCCAGCCCAGCAGGTTGGTCAGCGCTTGATAGCCGAAGAAGGACAGCAGGGGAAACCACGTCACCAGCGCGGCGAGGGGGTCCTTGAGGAAGTCTTTGATGAGCTGCTCCAGGGTGCCGATTGGATCCTGGAAGAACTTGATGAGTTCTTCGATCAGCCGCCGCCAGAAATTGCTGCCCTGATCGGCACGATCGAGGTGGGCACCGGCCGCAACGGCCGACCCGTATCGGCCGGCCTGACCGGCTGCGGCCGCGCTGGCAGCTTCGCCGACGCCAGGTGCCAGCAGCGTTGGTGCCGGTGTTCCGATCCGAAGTCCGGCTAGCGCTGCGGTGGAGACCGCCTGGTAGACCGACATCGCCGTGGCGGCTTGAATCCACATTCGTACGTAATCGGCTTCGTTCAACGCGATGGGAATCGTGTTGATGCCGAAAAAGTTCGTGGCCGACAGTGCCGCGTGCGTGGCGTGGTTGGCCGCCAACTGCGCCAAGCTCGGCATGGTGGCCAGAGCTGAACTGTAGGCTCCGGCAGCCGTCTCGTGCTGCGTAGCAGTCAACGAACTGTCGATGCTCTGCTGTGCCAGCCATGCGATGAAGGGGGCGTGGCTGGCCAGATATCGTTCCGCACTAGGCCCTTGCCACGCGCCGGATTGCACAGCGGCGAGGGTTCCAGCGAGTTCAGTGGCAGCCGAGGCATATTCGGCGCTCAGCTGGCGCCACGCCCCGGCAGCGGCAAGCAGTGGCCCAGGCCCCGGGCCGCTGCTCAGCAACGCCGAGTGCACCTCCGGCGGCGAGGCCATCCACATGGGTATCACCGTCAACCCCC
>CAZCHU010000004.1:29851-54736 GCA_964498215.1 uncultured Mycobacterium sp.
AGCGCTTCCACCGCGGCTGCCGTGGCGGCTAATCCTTCGGGAACTACACGCAGGGTCATGCCGGGTACTCCTTTCGATGGGCGGCGCGGTCGGCCACGAGTGGATTGAGCAACTGAAGAAAGGCCGGAACATCGTTGTCGGTCAGCAGCATTGCCCGTCCCGGCGGTAGCCGCATGAAACGGTGGCCGCGAATCTTGCCGCCGTCTGTTGGGCTTCCGGAGAGCATCAATATCACTGACTGCAGCTCGTTGAGCCGACGCAGCAGCGGATTCGTCATCAACGAGTGGCCGGAGCCTGCGGCTCGACCTGTGACCACAACCCGCAACCCGAGATCGCCGGCTTCGGCGAGTAGACCGATCAACGGTGTCCAGGGTCGCTGCCCGGCGTAGGGACCGGTGAGGGCCGGGCCGTCGGGAATCTGGTCGATGTCATCGATGATCAGATAGTGCCGCTGCATGGTCTGGGATCGTGCCGACCAGTCGGCCAGTTCACCCGCCGATAGTCCAGTCGGTGGCCGGCGTGCTGCGACGAGAGCCGACAGGCCGAGCATGGCCGGTGTGATCCGATCGAGGTTCGGTGTGTACTCGTTGTCCGGGAACAGTGGCTCATCGACAAGATGGAGGCGACGGTCGACCACGGTGAACGCGACCTGTTCGGCCGTGCTGTTCTCGCGCAATGTCCGTATCAGGTGCCGCAGAAACGTGGACTTACCGGACTTGCTGTCACCCAGCACCATCAACAGGGGGCTGGCAGCGAAATCCACGGCTGCTGCCGAGAGGTCCTCTTCGCGTTGTCCGATAACCACCGTCTCGGGTGCGGGATAGAGCGGGCCCAGCTGCGCAGCTTCCAAGTTGGCGGGAAGCAGCCGCACCCGGGGCGCTGCTATACCCGGATAGCGGGCATTGATCTCATCGACGGCGGCGCTGAGCGCTTCCGGCAACTGCTCAGCAGAATCCACGCTGTCGAGCCTGGGTGCGGCGAAGAGGAACTGCTCGGCGGCCATCGTCAGGCCGCGCCCGGGCTGGTCGGTCGGGACGCTGGCGGCCGGGCGATGTAGAGCACCAATCGTCCGCACGTTGCTGTCCTGCGGATCATGCAATCGCAGTTCAAGTCGCAGGCCGAGTCCGTCGCGCATGGCCAGTGGAATCTCGATCCAGTTCGGGGTCGTGATCACTACATGGATTCCGTAGCTGAGCCCGACATTGACAAGTTCGGTCACCTTGGAAAGCAGCGGATTTCGGGTGTTGAATGCATCGGTGTTGTCGCGACTGAATGCGTAGAGGTTGTCGATCACGAAGAACACCTCACCGAACCCATCATCGAGATCCGGTTCGACGGTGCGACGCTCGCGGAACTGATCGACCGAGACCACATTGTGCTTGCGGAAAAGGCGCTGTCGCGATGTCAGGAGTAACTCGAGTTCCCCGAATGTCCGTCGGATTCGCTCGTCCTCCAGCGGTGAGGCAATGCTGCCGACGTGTGCCAGATCGGCCAAGGCCCGCAGTTGTCCGCCGCCGTAATCCAGGCAGTAGAACGTCACCTCGCGTGGAGAATGAAATGCCGCCGCCGAGGTGATGAACGTCTGCAGCGCTGTGGACTTGCCGGACTTAGGTCCTCCGTGGATGACGGCATTTCCCGAGGCCGACGTCGCGTCAAACAGCAGTGGATCGCGCCGCATGTGGAATGGCCGGTCAATCTCACCCAGCGGCCAGCACCACCTTCCGGTTGCCTCCGGGTGCCGCGCGAGCAGGGCCCCGAGTGCGATCGGTTCATCCAGCGGTGGCAACCATAGGCGTGGCGCACGGGGACCGTATTGGGCCAGCTGATCGCCGACCGTGGTGATGAGCTTCTTGGGTACCGGGGATCGGGTGTCCGGACCGGCAGGATCGGGATCCTTGACGATGACGGTATCTGGCTCCCGCTCGACGGGGGCGGCGGTGAAGATCTGGGGGACAGGAGTCGATTGCACGACAATGGTGCGCTTTCCGCGCGGAGGCGTGTACACCCCATCGACGTAGACGCTGCGGAACTTGACCGGCAGCGCACCGGGAGAGGGCACGAGGAAGCCCACGCCTTTGTGTTCCCGTCCCGACTCGATGTGGTAGGCGTCATCAACACCGATGACCTGGCGCGACACTGTGGGGCTGGCCACCTTCAGGCCGATGCGGTACGAGGTGTTCTTGTCAATGTCCTTGATTCGGCCCACATCCAGTGTCTGTGACGCGAACAGGATATGGATGCGGAAAGACCGCCCCTTGCGGGCCACAAAATCAAACAAATCGGCGTATTCCGGATGATCGGCCAGCATCAGGCTGAATTCGTCGGCAACCACGAATAGCGTTGGTATCGAGGGAAAATCGAAGTCGGAGGCTTGTGGGCTGCGTGTCGCCGCCTCATACTCGGCTACTGAGTTGAAAGCACTGCCCTGCAGCTGCCGACCCGCTTCCATCAGGAGTTGCTCGCGCCGGGCGACCTCGCCGCGCAGGGTGTCGGCGAACCGATCTGCGAGCGATTGCTTCTCAGCCATGTTGGAAATGACGGCGACAACCTGGGGAAAATTGCGGAAGATATCCGCCCCGGCCTCCCCCTTGAAATCGGCGTATATAACGATGAGCCTATCGGCAGAGTGTGTTGTCAACAGCGACAATAGGATCGCCATCAACGTCTGGGACTTGCCCGAACCGGTCATACCGATCATCAGTCCATGCGGCCCCATTCCACCCTCGGCCTCGTCCTTGAGGTCGAAGTACAATGGCTGGCCGCTCGGATCGACTCCGATGGGCACCCGCAGCTCGTCATCACGGCTTCGCGGGGCCCACAGCGCTGGAACGTCGAGGCGCGATACATCATCGATTCCCATCAGTGCCGCAAACGTGGCGCCGCGGTTGGCCGCAGACCGTAGGCCGGCATGGGCGGGGTTGGAGTCCCACCGCGCCAGCCGCCGGGCCAGATGTCGCGCCTCGTCGATGCCGAGTGCGTCGCCGGAATCCACATGACGCTGCCAGCATCCGGCCTTCCAGAGGTCAATCCGTCCGTCCGCGATCTTGAGGATCGGCCGTTCGGGGTGGTGGTATTGGTCGGCGTCGGGCATTGTGTCAGTGCGGTGGACGACGGTCACCCCAGCGAGGCCGGTGCCGGGTACCAGCACAGCCGGACCCTGCGGATCATGGTGCGGGTCATCGATGACGATCATTACGTGCTTGTGCGGTTGGTCGGTGGTTCCCCCCGAGAACGGAGCCCGGTCGGCCAGCAATGGCGCAAGGACGGTGTCGAGGTCCGCACAGCTCTCACGTAGGTAGCGGGCCGGCCCGGCGCCGTCCACCGCCCCGGGAATGTCAGTGTGGGGCAGCCATTTCAGCCAGGACCAGCAAGGGTCATCAAGATCGGGGGAGGCCATCGCTACCGTCAGGACGCTGGGGTCATGCCAGGTGACTGCTTGAGCAATCCAGGCCCGCAGGCAGGCGCGGACCTCGTCCCGGTCACCGACGACGGTGATCTGTGACAGCTTTGCGAAGTCGATGCCGCGGGGCGCATCCCGGACCGTTCGCTGCGTGTCGAGGAGGCTTCGTAAGGCGGCATGTGACACCGGCTCCAGGTCGATCTCGTCGGCCGCGTCTTTGACCCGCAACGCCGTGTCGAGTGCGACGTCATGCCGACCCGCCCGAATCACCATGACGTCCGCGTCGTGCGGATCACGTTCCCATTGCCGAGGTGTGCCGGGAATGAAACTCAGGGACGCCGGATCCGGATGTGACCACTCCAGTGCCGCCCGCTGCTGCGTCGCGCGGGATCGGACGTTGTCGCGGATCACCGCCAAGTAGCGCAGATAATCGGCCCGTTCGGCGTCGATCTCCTCGGTACGCAACTTGTTGTCATTGCCGCGGTAGAGCGCCGTCGCCGCCAGCAGCAGCACGAACGGAAAGAACAGCATCTGCGGCGAAATCAGCCGCATGCCAGTTGCAAATAGGGCGATGATCATCCCGACGATGAGGATCACGATCATATACGGCAGTGCCCGTCGCAGCAGCGACGGCGGGACCAGGCGGGGTAACTCTGGCGGTGGCTCGATGGCGATGGCGCCCTTGGGGGCGGGAGGAGGCTGCTGCCGCGGATGTGCGTCGAAGATCAGTCTGCTCATGGCGTCCCCTCAATCCGGCGCGCAGGCTCCGGGCCGGGCGCCAGGCCGTCGTGGGCCAGCAGGGCATCGGCGCGCGACAGGGTGGGGCCGGGGGCGAACAACGACAGTATCGCCGGCGATATCGGGATCGGCGGCGCCGCCAGCCCGATGGCCGCGGCGGTGTCCAAAGCGGGGTCATCAGCGTCGATTCCGTATCGAACGCCGGTGTCGGACAACCAGAACTGGCCGGCGGTGGTTGCCACGAAATACCCGCTGCCGGGAGGCATTGCCACCCGATGTGCTATCCCCGACGATCCTCCGGTGACGAGTTGCACCGTCCGTGACATCTCATTCAGCGGTACCGAGGAACCCGAGAGAAGGGTGAGCGTGGCCGTGCTGGAATCCTGGTGCCTGAGCCATCGTGCACACGTCACCGGTGCGATCGTGGGGTTGACGAGGTTTATCTGTTGCGCGGGATAGACACTGGTATCAAATGCCTCCGAAGCCGGCATCCGCGCGACTTCGTCTGCGGTGAGCCGTGGTGGCTGAGCCAGGCCGTACGAGTTGAGATTGCGAAGCATGGTCGCCAGTACCCGGCTGATGGGTTGAAGTCCCTCCGGGAGCACCGCGTAGTACAGCGGCGTGCTGTCCGGAGCGTAGGCGGTCACAACCGCACCGACCGGTGCGGGCACCGGGAGCTCGAATCGTGGCTGACTGCCGGCCTCGGGGATCCCCGGGGCGATGAGGGCGGGCGCCTCCGGTATCGCGTTGAATAGCCCGGCGTCGATCGTGACCGGCGGTTCCGGTATCCCCAGTCCCAGTGCGGTCGTCACCGCTCGGTCGTTCAGGTCGATCGGACTGCGCCGACCAGCCCAGAGCAGCCAGGTCTTGTCCCCGGCGGTGGCCAGGATGCCGTCCCCGGGCGGTAGATCAGTGGCCCGGCCGTTGCTCACGTCCGGCGGGCCGGCGATCACTGTGGTGCCGTCAGGACCGTCGCACACGGTCCAGTCGGAGTCCCGCGCCGGGTTCTGAACCACCCGGTCGGGCGCCCCCGGGATGCCCACCAGGTTTCCACGCACGAATTGATCAAGCTCGGTGCTGCGAACCATCGTTGGGCTGACCGCGGATCCGGCGATGAGGCGCGCGGATGTGAGGTTGAGTACCGGGTGCAGGCGGTCGCCGAGGTGAACATAGAGCGCTGAGGTGGACTTGTCGGCCAACACGATGTCGTTACCGGGAACCCCGTTTGGGCGGATCAACGAAAATACGAAGCATCCGACGAGCCCGGTGATCACCAAGAGTGCGCCGACCGCGACCGCCCGCGACTGGGTGCGCAACGGGTCGACAAGCATCCGCGCGTCGTGCAGGGCCACACCCGAGGCGATGCGGCGCATGACAAACCGCCAGCCCGACACTTGGTGACGAGTCACGAAGCCCCGGCGATAACGGACATGCTCAGGGTTTGTGCTGGTTGGGGTCCGAGAGGTGAATGACCGTCGCTGGGAGTCTTGGTCGGTCACGACGGTACCTGCAGCCCAAGTCCGCTCAGCAGCGCCGTGATCGATGTGCGTACGTCATCGACGGTGATCGTCATCAACTCTTGGTCGGTGAGGTCCTCGCCGTTGAGGATGCCCGAGTGTTGACGGGTGTCCAACCGGTGTTCGCGTTCCTCTTCGGAACGCTCCACGATGTTGCGCACGAACCGTCCGTTGCCGGCGATATCGATGCGCCGACGCGCAATTCCGCGGGCGTCTGGGCTTTCCGATGCGCACAGCGCGCCAACCACGGCCAGCATTTCAGCACTCGCGGCGTCGTCGAAAACACTGTCTCGCGCTTTGGCCATCGCCGCGGCTATCTCCACCAGTTCGGCAGGGCTGTAGGAAGGGAAGTCGATGGATCGGGTAAACCGCGAGCGGAGACCTTCATTCGTGTCGAGGAACTGGTCCAATTCGGTGCGGTAGCCGGCCACGATGACGACGAGTCTGTCGCGGTCATTCTCCATCCGGGCCAGCAGAGTGTCGATGGCTACCAGCCCGAAGTCGTTCTTCGCCCCGGTGGACACCAGCGCATAGGCCTCGTCGAGAAACAGGACCCCGTCCAGGGCACTGTCGATGACAGCGTTCGTCTTGGCCTCGGTTTCGCCGATGTGCTGTCCCACCAGGTCCGCCCGGTGCACTTCGCGGACGTTCTCGCGCTTCAGTAACCCGAGGCCGCAGTAGATTTTGGCAACGACACGAGCAATGGTGGTCTTTCCGGTGCCCGGTGGTCCCGCGAACACGAGATGGTGGGTTCGCTGGCCCACTGCCAGCCCTCGTTCTTGCCGCAGCAACGACATCGCAACCGAGCTCTTCAACCGGGCGACTTGAGTTTTCACCTCGTCAAGGCCGATGAATTCGGCGAGTTGCTGCTCGGCCAGTGACAGTAGCTCCGCCTTGCGTTCCGCGGCGCCCGGGTCGATGAAATCGGCCTCGCTGGGTTCGGTGGCGGGATCCCAGGCGTTGCTGCGCGCCGCGATACGCGCAGCGGTGGTCGTCACGAGACCGTATGTGGGATCTGCCAGTGCCTCTTCGATCATGGCGTGGTCGGGGTGCGTGGCGTACAGCTCGTGCAGTACGTCGGCCGCTTCCGCCTCTTCGCCGTGGCTGCGCAGGGCCAGCGCCTTTGCGAACAACCCGTCCACGGTGGCGACCTCGATCGGACCGGTCGGATCTTCGAGATAGGACAGTGCAGGCGCGAACATGCCCAGACGCGCCAGCGAGGTGCCCAGCGCTACCTCTACGGCATGCGCGACCCGCGGGTCCAGAACGGGCTTTGCGTCACCGACCAACGGGGTCAGCAGCGCAATCACATCCGACCACCGCTCCGCCCGGTAGTGGACTGCTGCACGCATCCAACGTGCTTCGATTGAGCCGGGATTACGTGCGGCAACGTCCACGATCAGATCGTGCGCGCGGCCGAGGTCACCGCGCCGTGCTGATTCGGCCGCCAGGGCAAGCGCGAAACCGCCCGGCTCAAACGCCCGGAATTGAAGGTACAAACCGCTGTCATAGTCGAAGCCGAGCGCATCGGGGCTCAGCCCGACCTCCCGCCGCAGCGCGCCTGCGGTGGGGGCGGTGCTACAGATAGCAGTGAGCACGTGCGGGTTGGTGTCGCCGGCCGCTGCGAGTCCCACCCAGCCGTCACATTGGTCGTGCGCAATGCTGGTGAGCATCGCGAAGCCCGAACGGGCCGCGGTCAAGTCGGCGGGCCTGCGACGACCTTTCACAGGCAGACCGAGGGCCAGGCAGCACGTTGCGAAGCGGCTTGCCGTGTCGGGGTCGACCCGCGTCATGGATGCAGCCACCTCGCCTCCTCCCTCGCTCCCCAGGCTGCCCGAAGTTAGCATTGGGTATCCTAACTGTCGAGCTGGGGAACAGGTTATGCTGCCCTAATTTTCTAGATTCGAGAGGGGTGCGAATGACCGTGGCCAATGCGTCGAGGGGTTGGCAGGGCGCGGTGCTCAAGTTGCTCGGTGCTGGCGACTATGAGCTGACCGTCACCGGCACGCGCCGTATCAGTGACAATTATCTGCAGTTGAGCTTCGCCGGCGGTGGATACCTGGCTGATCGTGAGCCGCATCCGACGATGTGGATCAGGATGTGGTTCCCCGATGGGGAGCGGATGCACCAACGCGGCTACACCGTTGTCAACCCGAATCCGGCGAAGGACCGCTTCGACGTCGAATTCGCCCTTCATGACGGAATTGCATCTCGGTGGGCGGAGGGGGCACAAGCTGGCGATACGATCGCGGCTACCGCATTGGGCAGCAACTTCAGTCTCCCTGAGCCGGCACCGGCCGGTTATGTGATCGTGGGCGACACCGCGTCGCTACCTGCGGTCAATTCCTTGTTGGAGGCCATCGGTGACGCCCCGGCGAAAGTATTCCTTGAGGCCGGGCGTGACAGTGACCGGCAGCTGCCCGTGGTCCGTGACGCAGATGTGACGTGGGTCGACCGGGTGAACTCCGGTGAAGCGCTTCTGCGGGCGGTCAGCGAGGGGAGTTTCAGGGCTCCGGACTATTTCGGTTGGGTCGCTTGCGACAACCGCACAACCCGCGCGGTGGCGAAGGTTCTGCGCGATGAATACGGGATTTCGCGCCGCGCACTCAAAGCGCAGGCATACTGGGCGACCTAATGGCTCGGTGTGGTGCGCTTGAGGCGGCAGCGAGGTCAGATCACAGTGTTCGCAACGGATTCCGCGCGCAAACAGCGGATATGACAGCTACCGCCTCATCGGTGATCCTACGGTCGAGTTCATAGGATGTATCGGATGTCGCTCGTATGTTCATCAAGATTCGCACGATCGTGTCCGCACAGTTCAATACATCGTTGTCGCTGAGTTTCCGGGCGGCTAGATGGTTGGTTCCGATCCGCAAACCGCTTGCGACATAGGCTGACCGGTGGTCGTCGGGAACTCGGTTCCGGTTTGTCAGGCACCCACATCGCTCCAACGCCTTCTCGGCGACATAGCCGCTGATACCCAAGTTGTCTCGCAGGTCCACGACCAGAAGGTGAGTATCAGTACCAGAAGTGAGCAGACCCAAACCGGCTGCAGAGAAATGATTGGCCAACAGATTCGCATCGTGCACCACCTTGCGCACCCACGAGCTGAAAGCCGGTCCGTTCGCTTTCTCGAATGCAATGCACTTGGCCGCAATGTTAGAGAAACTTGGTGTCCCCTGAGTGCCTGGAAAGACTGACTTGTCGATCTTCCGCGACCAGGTTTGGCCGGCATCCCCGGGGACAGGTCCGAAGCCGGCGTCGGACCCACGCTCGCCCAGGAGTATGAGACCGCCCCGCGGGCCGCGCAGCTGTTTGTACGTGCTGGTGGTGGTGAAGTCCGCAATGTCGATTGGGCTGGGATGCTCGCCGGCGATGACAAGCCCCGCGATGTGGCTGATATCGGCAAGTAGCAGCGCCCCGGATTCGTCGGCGATCTCCCGGAAAGCAGCGAAATCGATCCTTCGGGGATAGGCGCTCGCGCCGCAGATGATCAACCGCGGACGGTGTTGCAGCGCTTGGGCGCGGACTTGCTCCAGATCGATCCGCCCGGAGGGGTCGAGACCGTAGTGAGCGGTCCGGAAGTACTTGCCGGTTATCGATGCGGGTGCGCCATGAGTGAGGTGTCCCCCCGAATCCAGATGTAGGCCCAAAATCGTGTCGCCCGGATTCAACACCGAAAACGCGACCGCCAGGTTGGCCGACGAGCCCGAGTGCGGTTGTACGTTCGCATGTCGTGCGGAAAAAACCCGCTTGGCCCTTTCGACGGCCAGGTTCTCCAGAGCGTCGACATTCTCTGCGCCGGAATGGAAGCGTCGCCCGGGATACCCTTCAGCCGTTACCACCGGGAAGCTGACACCGCCCGCAATCGCGGTGGAAGGATCCGCCGGGCTCGAGGCCGCTAGCAGGTTCAGCGTGCGTGATTGGTATCGGTGCTCCTCCAGCAGAAGGTCCGCAAGCTGTGGGTCGGCTTCGTACAGGTCCTCAATGGCCAGCTCGGCCAGTGCGCTTAGTTGCCGCCGTGTCGCATTCGGGGTCACGTCGGCGCCGGCCGGTGGCGTAGCGGGCGAGTTCGCACGTTCTGTGGCCACCAGAACCAGCGGCCCAGCAGCGCTGCGATGGACGGCGTCATGAAGGCCCGGACCACCAAAGTGTCGAACAACAAACCGAGTCCGATCGTGGTACCTACTTGTCCGATCACGATGAGTTCGCTGACCGCCATCGACATCATCGTGAAGGAGAACACCAGTCCAGCGGCGGTCACCACCGAACCGCTGCCTCCCATGGCGCGGATGATCCCGGTCTTCAAGCCGGCGTGGATCTCTTCCTTGAGGCGCGAAACCAGCAGCAGGTTGTAGTCGGCACCGACAGCCAGCAGGATGATCACCGACATCGGCAGCACCAGCCAGTGCAGTTCGATTCCCAAGATGTGCTGCCAGAAAAGCACGGACAGACCGAACGACGCCCCCAGCGACAAAGCCACGGTGCCCACGATGACGGCGGCGGCCACAAGGCTTCGCGTGATGATGAGCATGATGATGAATACCAAACTCAGCGAGGCGATTCCGGCGATCAGCAGGTCGTAGCGGTTCCCATCGGACATATCCTTGAGAATCGAGGCGGTACCGGCAAGGTAGATTCTCGAGCCCTCGAGCGGAGATCCCTTGATGGCCTCTTTGGCGGCGGTCTTGATCGCGTCGACCCGGGCCATGGCGTCGGGTGACATCGGATTGCCTTCGTGGGAGACGATGAATTGCACCGCATGCCCGTTGGGCGACAGGAACATCTCCATGCCGCGTTGAAATTCCTCGTTCTCGAATGCCTCGGGAGGCAGATAGAACGAATCGTCGTTGTTGGCGGTATCGAAGGCTTTACCCATCGCGGCCGAGTTGTCCATCATCGCGTCGACCTGATCCTGCAGCCCACCCATCGTGGCCTGCATGGTCAGCATCATGACCCGCATACTCTTCATGGTGGTGATCATGGGTGGCACCAGGGTCAGCATCTGCGGCATGAGCGCGTTCAGCTGTTCCATGTCAGGCAACAGGTTCTGTAAGTCGTCGGTCATCATGTTGATGCCGTCGATCGAGTCGTACAGCGAACGCAGTGCCCAACAAATGGGAATGTTGTAGCAGTGCGGTTCCCAGTAGAAGTAGTTTCGAATAGGCCGGAAGAAGTCGTCGAAATTGGCGACCTGGTCTCTGATGGCGGCGACATTGTCGGCCATTGTCTGCATCTTGCTGGTCATTGAGTCAGTGGAACTGGCCATCTGTCTCATCAGTTCGAGCATCGCCTCCATGCTGTCGATCACGGTCAGCATCTGGTCGCCCATGTCCTGCATGTCGGCCACACGATCGCGCATGTACGGCATGTTCATGGCCATGGGTGCACCCGCCATGCTGAGCTGGAAGGGGATGGACGCTTGACCTATCGGGGTTCCCTGGGGCCTCGTGACGGCCTGAACCTGGGAAATTCCTTCTAGTTTGAAGACGGACTTGGCGATCTTCTCGATGACCAAGAAGTCGGCCGGGTTTCGCAAGTCGTGGTCGCTTTCGACCATGAGGAGTTCCGGATTCATCCGGGAAGGGGAGAAGTGCCGATCGGCGGCCGCGTAACCCTGGTTGGCGGGTAAATCCGCGGGCAGGTAGTTCCGGTCGTTGTAGCTGGCTTCATACCCGGGCAACGCAAGCAAGCCGACCAGCGCGAGACCCGTCGTCACGATCAGGATGGGCCCTGGCCAACGCGCCACCGCGGCGCCGACCTTGCGCCAACCCCGCACTCGTAGCTGCCGTTTCGGTTCCAGCAGACCGAACCGGCTGGCCACGGTCACCATCGCGGCCCCCAACGTCAGCGCGACCAGTACCACCACGACCATGGCGACCGCCAACGGGATGGCCAACGAGCGTAGGTAAGGCAAGCGGGTGAACTGCAAACAGAAGATCGCTCCCGCGATAGTGAGACCGGAGGCGAGCACCACATGAGCTGTTCCGCGAAACATGGTGTAGTAGGCAGATTCCGGGTCCTGGCCGCTGGACCGCGCCTCTTGATACCGGCCGATCAAGAAGATGGCGTAATCGGTGGTGGCCGCGACCCCCGCCGTCACCACAAGCGTGGTGGCAAGGGTGGAGAGTCCGATGAACTCGTGGTAACCCAAGAAGGCGACGGCGCCGCGGGCCGCCGCGAGTGATAACCCGACCATGGCCAAGACCAGCACCGTGGTGGCCAGCGACCGGAAGAAGTACAAGAGCATTGCGGTGATCACCACGAAGGTGACTATCTCGACCACTCTCAGGCTTCGGTCGCCGGCGATCTGTTGATCAGCGACGAGCGCGGCCGGGCCGGTCACATAGGCTTTCACCCCTTCCGGCGGCGGAATTCCCGCCACGATCTCCGCAACGGCGGCAACGGAATCGTTGGCCAGCATCTCGCCCTGATTGCCGGCCAGATAGACCTGTAGGTTGACGGCCTTGCCGTCTGGGCTCTGTGCGCTCGCCTCGGTGAGGGGTTCTCCCCAGAAGTCCTGCACGGCTTCGACATGCTCGGGGTCAGCTTCCAGCGCGGCGACTAGCTGATCATAGAAATGGTGCGCGTCTGCCCCGAGCTCTTGCTCGCCTTCCAGCACGATCATGGCCGCACTGTCAGATTGGAACTCGTTGAAGACCTCACCGATTCGCTTCATCGCGATGACAGACGGTGCTTCTTCGGGGCTCATCGCGACCGCGCGCATCTGGCCGACAACCTCTAGCTGCGGAACGCTGACGTTGAGCACGGCGATGAGGACGGCCCACAACAGAATGATCGGCAGTGCCAGGCGGCGGATGAGTAGCGCGATTCCTGTCCGGTCGGCGGGCTTCGACGCCGGTACGGCGGCCGTGGACGTGTTGTGCGGCTCCGTCACGCCGACTTCACCAAGCAGAACGTCTGGCTGTTCACGCCGGTGGAGATCTTCTCGTCTTTGACTTCCCCGTCGATGATGATCCGACACCCGATGGAGGTGCTGTTACCTTGCGTACCTTGCGCGACCACGTTGGCAACTGCCGACGGCGCTGTGGTGCTCAATGTCAGTTCCCACGGCAGCGTCGCATCGGCCACACTTTGTGCCTCGACATCGGGGTCGAGGTAGTTGATGTCGGCCACGGCACCCGGCGGGCCGAAAACCTTGTAGGTGATCGTTTTCGGCTCGAAAGACGTAGATTCGGTGGCGATGGTGTCCGGCGCGATCATCACTGGTTCGGAGCCGAAGAATCCGCGAACCCGATTCACGGTGAACCCCGCGATGACCACTACTGCCACGATCACTAGCGGGAGCCATACCCGTCCCAACAAGCCCATGACGGGTTCACCGAGACCAGTGGCACATCAGGGCTGACAGCGGTGGCCAGAACCTCGCTTGGCCTGCTATCACCAACGTTGGGCGCACCCTGAACTCCTTCGACCTTCGACGCCATGGGCCTGCCTTGAGTTAGGCTAGCCTACGCTAGCAGGTCTACCCCTGGCTGTTGCCGGGGGAGGACTGGCGCCGATGGAACGCCTGGCGACGATGAGAAGGGAAGGGTTCGTCCTGATGCGTACCGTGTCGTTCGGTTTCCAGACCTGGGGGCGCAAGACCCTGCAGGCGCTGATCGATTTGGGCCATGAGGTCCCGCTCGTCGTGACCCATCCGGCCAGCGAGCAGTCGTACAAGGCTATTTGGTCGTCGTCTGTCGAGGAGCTTGCGCTGGAACGGGGAATACCGGTACATCTGACCGATCGGGTCGATGCTGAGACGATCGAGGTGGTCAAGCGCGCCCGGCCCGACGTGATCGTCGTAAACAGCTGGTACAGCTGGATGCCGCCAGAGCTGTACGCCTGGCCTCGTTACGGCACGCTGAACCTGCACGACTCGTTGTTGCCCAAGTTCGCCGGGTTTTCCCCTGCGCTGTGGGCATTGATCAGCGGGGAGTCCGAGTTCGGGCTAACCGTGCACCGGATGGACGATGGGCTCGACACCGGCGACATTTTGATCCAACGTTCGCTACCGATCGGCCCGACCGATACCGGCACCGGCCTGGTGCGGCGCGGCATGGAGTTGATACCCGGTGCGGTGCGCGATGCGCTGACGGCATTGGAATCTGGAACCGCTGTGTGGCAACCGCAGAACAAGGCGGAGCGTATCTATTTCCACAAGCGATCTGAGCGGGACAGCATGATCGACTTAGGTTGGCCTGCTGAGGATCTCGAACGGTTCGTGCGTGCCCTATCGGAGCCCTACCCGCGCGCGTATGCCTTCTATGAAGGGGAGCGCATCGAAATCCTCGAGGCCCGGGTATCGGACTCTCGCTACGGGGGAACGCCGGGCAGAGTGGTTGCGCAGGAAGGGGGCGGGGCGGTAGTCGTCGGACCCCATGCGTATCGCGGCGGAAACCATGCGTTGGTGATTACCAAGGTCCGCGGCGTCGATTCGAGCGAGCGCCTCGGGGTCGAGTTCTTCTCGCGCGGAGGCTATCTGACCACGAATGGCTGAGTCCGCGCGCGGCACGCTGTTTGCTTGAGCTGTATGAACTCCGGGGCGGCGTAGACCGCCGTGAAGAATAAGGTTAGGCTAACTTAAAGTAGTACCTGGCGGCGCCGCGGACAGGATTCGAAGGTTCGGTGCCCCCCGATGGCCGGCCTACACAGAAAGTTCCTCGCGGTAATGCTCGACTATGGCACGCAACCAGACCTGCTGGGGCGGTTGACCGCTGCGCAGCGGTCCATATGGGCTGCCCAGCAACTCCGTCCCGAAGTTCCCTACAACTTCGCCGGCTATCTAGTCATCGATCACGATGTCGACGCCGTCGCGCTGATGGCGGCGTGCGAAGCTGCGGCAACTCGGTTCGGTACGCCTTGCGCGCGACTAACCGTCCTCGATGATGGCGAACCGGCCTTCGTGGTCGACCGCGCTTTTCCGCAGACCCTGCACGTCATCGACCTGCGAGCAGAGCATGACCCGGTCGCCGCCGCGGACCACTGGATGAACAACGACTACCGCCAGCCGGTCGATCTGACCCAAGACCGGCTCACGGACTTCGCACTACTGCGAATCACCGACCATCTGTCGTATTTCTACCTGCGCACGCACCACGTTCTCATCGATGGGTACGGCGCGCACAATCTGATCCGCCACATTGCAGCCGTCTACTCGGGGGCGACTCCGGAAACTGGTGAGGTCGACTTCTCCGAATTCGAATTGATCCGTCAGGCGGACCAGAAGTATCAGCAGTCCTCGCGCAGTCGTACAGACGCGGAGTACTGGAAGACCATCGTCCGGGGGGCCCTGGAGGTCACCGACCTAGGAGGGGCGCAGAGATCGGTGGCGCCACGCCACCCGCTCGTGCGTGAGTTGGCCTGTACACAGAGGCTGTCCAAGGGGCGGGAGGATCAGTTTGATGTCGCCAGGATCGTCGCAACGATGGCGGTCTTTGTTGCGAAAACGACTGGACGCCAAGCTATATCAATGTCACTGCCGGTCTCGGCGCGCACCACCGCAGCACTGAAGAGATGCACAGGCATGGTGTCGAACCTGGTGCCGTTGCTCATTCATGTCGACAACGCGGACACCATCGGGGCGCTGACCGACCGTGTCGGTAAGGCGTTGATCGGCGCCCTGCGGCATCAACAATTCCGACGCTGGCCCGACCTCGTCGTCGATGATCGCCGTCTCGACATGAACGTCGAGTTCGGTCAGGTCGTCAATGTCCTGGACTTCGCCGCCCCGTTTCGGTTCGGGCCATCCGAAACGACCACGCACGTGCTGACCACGTTTCCGATACAAGACATCGCCGTCAACATCTATCCACAGACGGGATCCGGCGCACCGAGAGTTCAGTTCGCGTGGAATCCCGACCGCTATGACGCCAATGACATCGCGAGGCACATAGCGCGTCTGGAGCTGCTCTTCGAGAGGCTGTTCACCGCAGAGGCGACAGTGGTCGTGGGGGATGTGTCGCTACTGGATCCAGGCGAGCGAGATCTGGTGCTGGACAGTTGGTCACGCGGTGCCTCCCCGGGACCGGCCGGGCTGGCGCCGGACGTGTTGTCCGCGGCAGTGGCGGCCGGACCCGATGCCGTGGCGGTCATTGACGGCGCTCGGCAGCTGTCTTATCGCGAACTTGATGAATGGTCGACGCGATTGGCGCGGGAGTTGATCGGGGCCGGGGTAGGTCCCGAGCGCGCCGTCGGCGTCGCCGTGGATCGTTCCGCCGAGTTGGTGGTGGCGTGGTGGGCGGTGGCCAAGGCCGGCGGAGTCTATGTGCCGGTCGATCCTGCGCACCCGCACGAACGGGTCGCTGCGGTGTTGGACGCGGTGGGCGCCGTCTGCGTAGTGACGGTTGGTGCCCACGATGCGGTTGACTCCGGGGCGCGTCCGAACATTCGGGTCGATGGACCCCAGGACGCCGCCGAACGCCGTCAGCCGATCAGCGATGCCGACCGGCTGGCGGCGCTGCGGGTGGACAATACCGCCTACGTGATCTTCACCTCGGGATCCACCGGCGCCCCCAAGGGGGTGGCGCTGAGCCACGCCGGCCTGTTGGGGCTGGTGGCAGCGCAGCGGGCGGTATTCGAGGTCGGTGCCGACGCGCGGGTCCTGTTGCTGGCATCGCCGACGGTCGATGCATCCGTGTTCGAGCTGTTGTGGGCGGCGGGGTCGGGCGCGGCGCTGGTGGTCGCACCAGCCCAGGTATACGGCGGAGAGGCGCTGACCGGACTGATGCGCGACGCCCGGGTCAGTGCCGCGGTGATGACACCAACGGTGCTGTCCTCGCTGGAGCAGGGGCACCTGGATGCGGTGGACGCCTTGGTCACCGCCGGGGAAGCCTGTCCGGCGGAGCTTGTGCGCCTCTGGGCGCCGGGGCGGCGGATGTTCAACGCCTACGGGCCCACCGAAACCACGATCTGGGCGACTTGCAGCGCGCCGCTGTCGGCAAAGCGACCCATCAACGTGGGCACTCCCATCTCCGGGATTCGCGCATTGGTGCTCGACGCACAGCTGAGCCCAGCTCCCATCGGGGTGATCGGTGAGCTGTACCTGTGCGGGCGTGCGCTGGCACGCGGTTACGTGGGTCGCTCGGAGTTGACCGCAGAACGTTTTGTCGCCAACCCCTACGACGGCAACGGGACGAGGATGTACCGCACCGGTGACTTGGTGCGCTGGACACCGGCCGGCGACCTGGACTACGTGGGTCGGGTCGACACCCAAATCAAACTGCGCGGCCAGCGCATCGAACTGGGCGAGATTGAAAACACCCTACTGACCTGCCCACAGGTTACGCAGGCCGCTGCCGCAATGCACCACAGCAACACCGGTGCCCACCTTGTGGGCTACATCGCACTGAATCACGCCACCACCGCAGGCAACGACCGCCAGCATGTTCACCAGTGGCAACAGCTGTATGACGACTTGTACGGCGGTGATGCCGATGGCGCTGAGTTCGGCATGAACTTCCGAGGCTGGAACAACAGCTTTACCGATGATCCGATTCCGCTCAACGAGATGGTCGAATGGCGCTCGGCCACCGTCGATCGGATCATGGCGCTGCAGCCGCAGCGAGTGTTGGAGATCGGCGTAGGTTCCGGGCTGGTGCTGTCCCAGGTTGCCCCGCATTGCACGAACTATGTCGGCACCGATATGTCCGCGGCGGCCATCGACAACATCGCCCGCTCGTTGGAGAAGTCGCAGATCCCTTGGCGTGATCGAGTCCAGCTGCTGGCACAGTCAGCAGACGCGACCGAGAAGCTGCCGAAGGGTGACTTTGACACCATCATTCTCAACTCGGTGGTCCAGTACTTCCCCAACAAGGAATACCTAGCCGCTCTCATCGACGAGGCCCTCGATCTGTTGGCCCCTGGCGGTGCGCTCTTCATCGGGGACGTCCGCAATCAGAGCCTGCAACACGTGTTTCAAACCTCTGTGGCACTTGCCGCGCGGGAAGCCCACCCCGACATCGACACCACCGATGTCACCGAGGCCGCCGAGATCCGTGAGCGGGTCCGGCGGGCCATGCTCGCCGAGCCCGAATTGCTCTTGGCCCCCGAGTTCTTCGCCACTCACGCCGCTCAGCACGCAGCAGTCGCCGGGCTCGATATCCAGGTCAAACGCGGGTCGGCCGACAACGAACTCAACCGGTACCGCTACGACGTCGTCATCCACAAGGCACCAACACCGGCGTTCTCCCTGGCTACCGTGCCCACCCGCGGGTGGACCGGATCCGCGGGTTTGGCTGGACTGCACATGCAGTTGCTCGCTCAGCGTCTCCCTGCCGTCCGTATCACCGACATCCCGCGGGCGGGGCTGATCACAGACGTCCATATCGAACACGCGCTCGCGGCCGGGCTTCCGCTGGCCGCCGCGCTTGCTGAAGCCGACGCGGCCGAGCCCCCGGAGGCGGCCACAGCCGAGCAATTGCACCAATTAGGCCAGGCGACCGGATACCACGTCGCGGTTACCTGGGGCACCCAAGCCGGTACCTATGACGCCATCTTCGTCGCCGCGGTTGACGGCCAGGAGCACATTCGACCGTTCACCGACGTCTACCTACCCTCCGTCGGCGCGCACAATCCCGATACCGACGCGAACGACCCTCAGACAAACACCAAGATCGGTGCGGTCCGCCATTGGCTGGGAGCGCGGTTACCGGAGTACATGATGCCGGCCCAGATCGTCGTTCTTGACGAATTCCCGATGACCGCCTCGGGCAAGATCGACCGAAAAGCGCTGCCGACACCGGTGTTCGCCACTACCCCCTTTCGCGCACCGCAGACGGAGACCGAGGAGATAGTCGCCGGAGTTTTCGCCGAGGTGTTGGGTTTGCGCCGTGCGGGCCGCGACGACGATTTTTTCGCCCTTGGTGGCGATTCGTTGATCGCAACGCAGGTCAGTGCGCGACTGCAGCTGAAACTGGGCCGTGAAGTACCGGTGCGGTATCTGTTCGAGACTCCCACTGTCGGGGACCTCGCCGCCTACCTGGACGTGCATCAGGGCGGTCCCGGACGCCCGCCCCTTCGAGTGATGCCGCGTCCGGACAGGATTCCGCTATCACATGGCCAGCAGCGGCTGTGGTTCCTCAATCGGTTCGAGGGAGGGGGTGCGACCTACAACATGCCAACGGCCTTTCGGGTCAACGGAGAACTGGATGTCGATGCTCTCAGTGCCGCCATAGACGATGTTGTCGCGCGCCACGAAGCGTTGCGTACCACGTTCCCCGACACCGACGGAGTTCCCTTCCAAGAGGTGCTGCCGGCGCGGCCGGGGATGTGGCGGATCAGCGCGGAGGCGGTCATGACCGTCCCGGAGCAGGAACTGGCCCGGGAGTTGGAAGCGTTGGCGGGGCATCGGTTTGACTTGTCGACGGAGATCCCGATTCGCGCGCAGATCTACTCGTTGGGCCCAAATCAGTATGCCGTGGGTCTGGTCATGCACCACATCGCGTTCGATGGGTGGTCCTTGGTTCCCATGATCAGCGATGTGGGAACGGCATATCGACAGCGGCTGCAGGGCAGGGCGCCCGAATGGGAGCCGTTGGAAGTGCAGTACGTCGATTACACGCTGTGGCAACGGGAGTGGTTGGGATCGGAGTCGGATCCAGACAGCACCATCTCGCGGCAGTTGCGGTACTGGCATCAGGAGTTGGCCGCGCTGCCGGAGATGGTCGCGTTGCCGACCGATCGGCCCTACCCGCTCGTCGCCGACCAGCGCGGGGAAAAGGTGCCTGTCGAATGGCCGGCGAGCCTGCAACAGCAGGTCGCCCGGCTCGCCCGGGAGTGCGACGTTACTCCGTTCATGGTCGTCCAGGCCGCGCTGGCGGTACTTCTGTCCAAGGTCAGCGGCGCCCACGACGTCGGGATCGGATTTCCGATCACCGGTCGTGGCGCCCCCGCCCTCGACGAACTGGTGGGCTTTTTCGTCAACACCCTTGTGCTGCGGTTCGACCTTGCAGACGATCCCACTGTCGCGGAGCTGCTCGTCGACGTTCGTCAGCGCTGCCTGTCGGCGTACGAGCACCAAGACGTGCCGTTCGAGGTGCTTGTCGAGCGGCTCAACCCCATCCGGTCAATGGCTCGACACCCCCTGATCCAGGTGGCGTTGGCTTGGCAGAACCTTCCGGGGACCGACGACAGCGCCCTCGCCGCTCAGCTCACGCTGGGCGATCTGGAGATCACCCAGCTACCGGTGGATACCCACACCGCCCGGATGGATCTGACATTCACACTGGCCGAACGCTTTACCGAGTTCGGCGAGCCTGCCGGGATCGGCGGCACGGTGGAGTTCCGAACCGACGTGTTCGACGCGGAAAGCATCGATGCACTCATCAACCGCCTGGAGCGGGTACTGGCCGCTATGACTGCTGGCCCCACCGTGCGAATGTCTGCTCTTGATGTGCTCGACCGAAACGAACACGCTCGCCTCAACGAGTTCGGCAATCGGGTGGCGTTGACCACCCCGGCGGCGGGGCCAGTATCGGTTCCAGAGTTGTTCGCCGCCCAAGTAACCCGATGCCCGGAATCGGTGGCTATCACCTGCGGAGAGCGTTCATGGACCTACCGCGAAGTCAACGAGGCCGCCAACCGGTTGGCGCACAAGCTCGTCAGCAACGGTGCCGGCCCCGGCGAATGCGTCGCGTTGCTGTCGCATCGGTGCGCAGAAGCGGTGATAGCCATCATGGCCGTCCTCAAGACCGGAGCGGCCTACCTGCCGATCGACCCGGCGCTGTCCGTTGCACGGATCGAGTTCATGATTGCCGACGGCGAACCGATCGCTGCTGTTACCACCGCGGCACTGGCTGAACGGCTGCACGGAACCGAGCTGCCAGTCATCGACATGCAGGACCCGGAGATCCTCGACTTTCCGGCCGCCGACCTGCCGATGCCGGCGCCGGACAATATCGCTCACATCATCTACACCTCGGGTACGACCGGTACCCCGAAGGGTGTCGCGGTAACCCACCACAACGTCAGCCAACTGATCGAGTCCTTGGACCCCCGCCTGCTGGCGCCGGGACAGGTTCGGGCGCAGTGGTATTCGTATGCTTTCGATGCCTCGGCCGAGGAGATGTGGGGCGCACTGTTGCATGGCGGGCGGCTGGTAGTGGTGCCCGAATCGGTGGCGGCATCACCGGACGACTTCCAGGCCCTGTTGGTTGACGAACAGGTCAACGTGCTGCACCAGACCCCTTCCGCTCTGTCGGTGCTTTCCCCCGACGGCCTCGGATCGGCGTCATTACTCGTTGCCGCCGAGCCATGCCCCGCCGAGTTGGTGGACCGATGGGCGCCGGGGCGTCTGATGATCAATGCCTACGGTCCGACCGAGGCCACCATATGCGTGTCGAACAGTGCGCCGTTGGTGGCCGGGTCGGGCGTCGTACCCATCGGGTCGCCGATGACCGGGGCTGCGTTGTTCGTGCTGGATGGATACCTGCAGCCCGTACCGGTCGGCGTTGTCGGTGAGCTGTATGCAGCCGGTCACGGTGTCGGGTGCGGCTATATTCGCCGGTCCGCTTTGACCGCCTCCCGATTTGTCGCCTGCCCTTTCGGTGGGCACGGGTCACGGATGTATCGAACCGGAGATCTGGTGCGCTGGGGTGACGATGGCCAATTGCACTATGTGGGGCGCGCCGATGAACAGGTCAAGATACGCGGGTACCGCATTGAGTGCGGCGAAGTACGCACCGCGCTAGCCGGGCTGGAAGGGGTGCAGCAGGCCGTGGTGGTCGTCCGCGAGGACCGCCCCGGAGACAAGCGACTGGTCGGCTATGTGATCGAGTCGGCGAACGGGGCGGTCGACCCAACGAGTGCGCGTTCCAGGCTGGCCGAACTGTTGCCGCCCTACATGGTTCCGGCCGCGGTGGTGGTAGTGCCGGTGCTGCCCCTGACGGTCAATGGGAAACTCGACATGCGCGCGCTGCCAGCACCGGAGTACCAGGACACCGCGTGCTACCGCCCGCCGGAAAGCGCCGTTGAACGAGTTCTCGTCGGTATCTACGGCGATGTCCTCGAGCTTGAACGGGTCGGGGTCGACGACTCGTTCTTCGACGTGGGCGGGGATTCCATCTCGGCGATGCGCCTGGTTTCCGCAATCAACAAAGCGCTAGGCGCTGACCTCGCCGTGCGCACCTTGTTCGATACTCCGACCGTTCGGGGATTGAGTCAGCAGTTGGGTGGAGATGGCAGCTCGGCTGCCGATATTGCTGTAAGTCACCGTAGCGATCGCTGCTACGCGGCTGTGCATGGCCGCGAGATCAGTGAGGTGCATGCCGGCGACCTCAAGTTAGAGAAATTCATCGACGCTGCAACGCTCGGTGCCGCTTCGCAGCTGCCGGGGCCGAACCCTGAGACGAGAGCGGTTCTGCTGACCGGGGCAACCGGGTTCCTCGGACGTTATCTAGCCCTGGAGTTGCTGGAGCAGATGGAATGTGTTGGCGGTCAGCTTATTTGCCTGGTAAGGGCCTCATCCAGCGCTGAGGCGCGGCAACGCTTGGACGAAGTCTTTGACAGCGGCGATCCGCGGTTGCTTCGGCGATACCAGGAATTAGCCGCCAACCATCTCGAGGTTGTCGCAGGGGACAAGGCCGCATCCAACCTGGGCCTGGACCCTCAGAACTGGCAGCGGCTCACCGAAATAGTCGATCTGGTAATCGATTCCGCAGCGCTGGTCAACGGTGTCCTGCCGTACCGCGAGTTGTTCGAGCCGAACGTCATGGGCACTGCTGAGCTGATCCGTTTCGCGCTCACCAACAAGCTCAAGCCCTACGGTTACGTCTCCACTGCTGACGTCGGTCGCCAGATCGAGCCATCGGCGTTCACCGAGGATGCCGACATTCGGGTCGCAAGCCCAACCAGAGCAATCGAGGCTAGCCTCGGCAACGGCTACGGCACCAGCAAATGGGCCGGCGAGGTGTTGCTCAGAGAAGCCAACGACCTGTGCGGGTTGCCGGTCGCGGTCTTTCGCTGCGACATGATTCTGGCCGAGACCGCGTACGCCGGGCAACTCAACGTATCGGACATGTTCACCCGGATGGTACTGAGCGTGGTCGCCACCGGTGTCGCCCCCGCGTCGTTCTACGAACTTGGTGATGATGGTGCTCGCCAGCGTGCCCATTTCGATGGTCTGCCCGTTGATTTCGTCGCCGAGGCGGTGGCCACACTCGGGCTCCGACTGGTCGACGGATTCGATACCTATCACGTGATGAACCCGCACGACGACGGTATCGGACTCGACGAGTATGTGGATTGGTTGATCGAGGCCGGCTATCGGATCGATCGAATCGACGACTTCGGAGAGTGGTTGCAGCGGTTTGAGGCCGGCCTGCGTGCTCTGCCAGATCGCCTGCGCGAGCACTCGGTGCTGCGACTGTTGCTGTTGGGTGATGCCCAATACCTACAGCCTCCAAAGCCGGTCTGTGGATCGCTGGCGCCGGCTGACCGATTCCGCGCTGCCGTCCAGGACGCCAAGATCGGCCCAGAGAACGACATCCCGCATGTTTCAGCGTCGATCATCGTCAAATACGTCACTGACTTGCAGCGGCTCGGTCTCCTACCGGAAGCGCAATCAACGTCAACGTTCAGTGACCGCCAGTGAGTGCCGCGTTAACCACGTTGTGTGCCTGCATTATTCATCGCTGGTGTGCCGACCAGATCGCCGTGACGCGGCGAAGATCGACCGGGCCCGGCGGGCGGGATTGACAGGAGTATGTGCACGACGGCGACTGAAGCGGCCGCCGACAAAGAACCGCCGGCGTGGTATGGCCAGCCGGTAGATAAGGAGGACAGTGTGTTGATGCGTGTTGCGATGGCGACGGCAGCAGTGGTGGGCGTAGGGGCACTAGGCGGGGGAGGGGTAGCCGTGGCCCAGCCGGCCGTGCCCAGCGCTGCGGAGTTGACCGCGCAGCTGCGGCAGGTGCTCGACACCGGCGCGCCGACGAGCGAGCGTTCCGCCAAACTAGCCGGTGGAGCGGCCGCGATACCGACGGCCGACAACATCGCCAACCGGTTGAGCTCCTACGGCGGCGTGGTTTCCTGGGAGGTGCAGAACCCGGTGCTCCGCGGTGACCAGCTTGATGCACAACTGGCTGTGACGATCCCGATCTTCGGGACCAAGAGCCACAACATTTACTGGGTCAGCCAGGACGGTACGTGGAAGCTGTCCAATCCATCGGCGTGCGTGATCGCCAACGATGTCGCGGGCGTCGACTGCACCGTCTAGTCGGGTGCGGTATTCCGACTAGATCTGGCCAAGCGGTCGACAGGCGTTGGAAATCGGACTCCAGTACGTTCCGCCTGAGCAGTTCAGCGGGACCGTCGCTAGCGGTGGCATGCACACATTGCCGACGGGGTCCCACCAGTACCCGTTCCGGCAGTCGAGCGGCTGCGCGGAGCTGACTGCCGGGGCCGCGAGCGATAGGGCGGCGATTGGCGCAAGAGCTGCCGTCAGGACTGCCGAACGCCGAATGAGCTTTCCCATCCGCTAAGAATGCCACATCCGCGGATTCCGAAACCGCTGGTTTGACATGGTCGAACCATTTTCGTGGGCAGGGTGCACGCGCACGACGGAGCCACCGAAATCGATACCGTCGCTTCCCGTCCCGGTACTCGGACGGCTTGCCTATGAAGTCGCCTCTGCAACAAATGAATTGGTGGCCGAGGCCGGAGTCGGCCGCTACCTCAGTGCTCTTTGCCGAGGGCAGCGGTGACTGCCCACCCGTGGACGCCCACATCGCGGTAGCGCCACAGTTGCGGCTTTTGGCGCCCTGGGCACGGGTGTGGTGTTCAACTGAACAGTCCGGGATGTTCTGCGGCACGCTCAGTGAGGAGGATGAAGTGAGTGACTCCACCGACGGCTCCCGCTACGTACTGGGCCACTCGGATCACGAGTTGGGTCGCCTGCGTCGGCAGGCCGTGCTGCTCGACTCGATCACCCGGGAGTACCTGGCGACCGCGGGCCTGGGACCCGGGATGCGGGTCCTCGATGTTGGAAGCGGCGCAGGAGATGTTGCCTTTCTCGCCTCGGAACTGGCGATGCCCGGTGGTGAAGTCGTCGGAACCGACACCGCAGCCGACGCTGCGGGCGCCGCGTCAGCTGCCGCGTCTGCCCGGGGCCTGTCGCAGAACGTGCGTTTCCAGGTGGGCGATCCTGCTGAACTGGCCTTTGACCAGCCATTCGATGCGATTGTTGGCCGCTACGTACTGACCTTCCAGGCGGATCCGGCCAGCATGCTT
>CAZCHU010000005.1:0-19432 GCA_964498215.1 uncultured Mycobacterium sp.
GCGCCTCTTCGGCGAATTCAGGGGCTCGGGTGTCGGGGACCCAGATTTGGAGGGGACGAAGTCCCTGATCACGCAGTCGAAGTCGGTGTTCGGCGACTCGCTTACCCACGTCACGGCTAGCCATGAACTTCATGTTACATGTAACTGCCGCATGGAGGTCCCCCTTGGCCGAGGCCACTACTCGTTGTCGGACGAGACGACGACACGACAGGTCAATCGTCAGTCGGTTGGTATCGCTGAGTGGCGCTCGCGCCGCAGGTGAACTTGCGCTTGCTGATCGCGGTCGGCGATCGCCACCGGCTGGCCGGTCGCGGCGAGCGTTCGTGCGATCGCAAGCCCGATTCCTGATGCTCCACCGGTCACCAGTGCGCTGCCGTGGACCGGCGGGATGTTCAGGCAGCTGGACGGTGCGGTCATGGTCTGCGGCCCAAAGACCCTGTGCGGACTGACTACAACGGTGCGGCGGTTCTCGATATAGGGGGTGAACTCCGGCAACCAGTCAGCCCCTGACCCGGCCTGTTGTCGTCGTCGTCGTCGTCGTCTTCTGTTACTTAGCCATATTGGCGAAACGCGACAAATGCAGCTGGTGGGCAACGGTGACCGTCTTTGTCGGACCATTGCGATGTTTGGCCACGATCAAGTCGGCTTCGCCGCCTCGCGGGTCGTCACGCTCGAATGCGTCGGGCCGGTGCAGCAGAATGACCATGTCCGCATCCTGTTCTATAGCCCCCGATTCACGAAGGTCGGCCAGCATCGGCTTCTTGTCCGTCCGCTGCTCGGGACCGCGGTTGAGCTGGCTCATGGCTACCACCGGGACTTCCAACTCTTTCGCCAAAAGCTTGAGCTGGCGCGAGAATTCGGAGACTTCCTGTTGCCTGGATTCGACCTTTTTTCCCGAGGTCATCAGCTGCAGGTAGTCGATGACGATCAGCCGGAGATCGGCCTTCTGCGACAACCGCCGTGCCTTGGCGCGGATCTCCATCATCGTCAGGTTCGGCGAATCATCGATATACAGAGGTGCTTCACTGATTTGGCTCATCCGGCGCGCCAACCGTGTCCAGTCGTCGTCGGTCATTCGCCCTGCCCGCATGTCGGCGAGCTTGATCTTGGCCTCCGCCGACAGCAAGCGCATGACAATCTCAGACTTACTCATCTCCAGGGAGAACACGACACTGGACTGGTGATTCTTGATCGAGCAGGACCGCATGAAGTCCAGTCCCAGCGTCGACTTGCCCATACCGGGCCTGGCCGCGATGACAATCATCTGCCCTGGGTGCAAGCCGTTGGTCAGTTCGTCGAGCTCGACGAACCCGGTGGGCACACCGCGCGCGATACCACCCTGTGATGCGATCGCGTCGATCTCGTCCATCGTGGGCTGCAAGAGCTCTTCCAGGGGTACGAAATCCTCGGACGTGCGCCGTTCGGTGACGTCGTACATCTCAGCCTGCGCACGGTCGACGACCTCGTTGACGTCGGCCCCCTCGGCACCCGCGTAGCCGTATTGAACTACCCGTGTGCCCGCCTCGACCAGACGGCGCAGCAGCGCCTTCTCCGAGACGATTCCGGCGTAGTAGCCCGCGTTCGCTGCGGTCGGCACCGTGGAGATCAGGGTGTGCAGATAGGGCGCACCACCGACCCGGCGCAGCAGCCCGCGACGGTCCAATTCAGCGGCCACTGTCACGGCATCAGCGGGTTCGCCGCGACCGTAGAGGTCCAGGATTGCGTCGTATACGTTCTGATTCGCCGGACGGTAGAAATCACCTGGACGCAACTTCTCCAGTACGTCGGCGACCGCATCCTTGCTCAACAGCATGCCGCCCAGCACAGCTTGTTCGGCGGCGGGATCCTGGGGGGGCTGGCGACCGAAATCCTCGCTCGGCGGTGCGCTCTGTTCCGACGAACCGCGGGCTCGCCCCAGATCATCTACCACGGCCACGCGGCGACCACCCCCAAATTCCGATCGAACGTACATTCGAAGTGCGGCATGCTGCGACTCTAGCCTCGAGCCCCGACAAGACCCGCGCTGAGGATCCGAACTTTCCCGCGACGGCTCACGCTAGACGTTGCTGAGATGGAATCAAGCCGCCCCTGTTGACCGACGTGTGGATGGCGTGTGGATAGATCAGGTCGGCCATGTTGGGGCACTGGGGAAAACCTGTGGATCAACGCCTTCGAAAACCGTGTTTACGCAGATCAGCGCGCCATCGGACGGTGCACTATCTGTGGATGGGAAATTCATCGGCGTGTCGGTCCGGTTTCCATTTCGGGCGTGTTGTGTTTCGTCGAGACGCCGCACAGGTTAACGGTCGGTGCCGTTCGCTGCGGCTCGTCCGCACCCAAAAGTTCGCTACAGACGGCAACGGCCGGGTGAAGACCACGTGGTTCCTCACCCGACCGTTTCCGAGTCGTTGCTACGGGGCTCCGCGCTAGCTTGCGACCACATTCAGCGATACGGAAGCATCAACATCGGGATGCAGCCGTACGGCGACAGGGTGGGTGCCGACCGCTTTGATATGCGCCTTGGGCAGGTTGACGGTCCGCTTGTCGAGATTGGGCCCGCCCGCCTTCTTGATGGCTGCAACGACGTCTGCGGCGGTTACCGAACCGAACAGCTTGCCCGAATCTCCGGCGGCCTTGACCGACAACTCGACCGTCCCGAGGCCCTCGATAGCCGCCTTCAGCTCATTGGCGTGCTCAAGGCTCTTGACACTCTTGAGTTCCTGGGCCCGACGGATCTCATCGGCCTGGCGCTGCGCGCCGCGGGTGGCCACAATGGCGAACCCGCGCGGCAGCAAGTAGTTGCGGCCGTAGCCATCCTTAACCTCGACCGCATCACCGGCCGAGCCGAGGTGCTCGACCTCGGTGGTCAGAATCAGTTTCATGTTTTCGTCCTGTCTGAGCTTCTCGCTGCTTACCGCGTCGCCGAACTGAACGGCAGCAACGCGACCTCGCGGGCGTTCTTCACCGCGATCGCGATATCGCGCTGATGCTGGACGCAGTTTCCGGTCACCCGGCGGGCACGGATCTTCCCGCGCTCGCTGATGTAGGTGCGCAGCAGTTGGGTGTCCTTGTAGTCGATGAGCATCCCCTTGCCCTTCTTCGAGCAGAACACGCACTTGCGGGTCTTGATCGGCTTCTCGGGCGCCGGACGACGCTTGCTGGCCTTCGCCATGTCTATCTCTTTCTACAAATCGCTAATGAAATGGATCGATCAGAAGGGTGGTTCATCGTCGGCACCGCCGAACGAACCTGATGCGGGCGCGCTGCCCCACGGGTCTTCCTTGGGTTGTTCAGCGGGCCGGGAGCTGGCACCGGCGCCAGATCCCCCGCCGAACCCGCCGCCACCGCCGCCGCTGCGGCTGATTTTGTTGACCTTGGCCGTCGCATACTTCAGCGACGGACCGATCTCGTCGACATCGAGTTCCACGACGGTGCGCTTCTCCCCCTCACGGGTTTCGAAGGAACGCTGCTTGAGGCGGCCGCTGACGATCACGCGTGATCCGCGGACCAAACTCTCGGCCACGTTCTCGGCCGCCTCCCGCCAAATACTGCAGCGCAGGAACAGCGCTTCGCCGTCCTTCCACTCGTTGGTCTGACGGTCAAACATCCGGGGCGTCGACGCGACCGTGAAATTCGCGACGGCCGCACCCGAAGGGGTGAACCGCAGTTCGGGGTCGGCGGTCAAGTTTCCGATGACCGTGATGATGGTTTCACCAGCCACGAAGTCCTCCTGGATGTGTTATCGGCCCTGTCCGGCGTTGGACAGCCGTCGCGGGCGAGCCTACGGAAGTGGTCCGACGTGCGAAGGTCAAGCGACGCAATCGCACTGTCTCGACTAGTGCGTGTCAGTCCGCATCACCTTGGTCCGCAGCACGGACTCGTTCAGATTGAGCTGACGGTCCAGCTCGGACACCGTCGCTGGCTGCGCCTTGACGTCGAGGATCGCGTAGATGCCCTCGGCATGCTTAGCGATCTCGTAGGCCAACCGGCGCCGGCCCCAGATGTCGACCTTATCGACACTGCCGCCATCCTTGCGGATCACGTTGAGGAACGTCTCGAGCGACGGAGCAACGGTGCGCTCGTCGAGAGTGGGGTCAAGAATGACCATGATTTCGTATGGACGCATAAGGAACCCATCACCTCCTATGGTCGTGTGCGGCCGCGGACTATCCGCGGCAGGAGGGTCGCCTGCGTCGGCAACCGGGCCAGGCTACAGGAACCCGCGCTGATCTGGGAAATCACGCTCCTCGGAGTAATCTTGGGCGCGCTGCGCGACCGCCGCGGTGCGTTGGCGCGCCGGATTCACTGGGAGACTTGGGCGCGGCCGAAGCCAATCGGGCAGCCAGTCCGGGGGGGCATCGGGCGCGTCGGCGAATACCCCGCCCGCCGGGTCGTCGACACCGTCGCGCCGAACCAGGTCCAACTCCGGTCGGTAGATCTGACCTATCACCAATGCGCACAATGTGATGACCGCGATATCGCGCAGCAGCACGGTCGCGGTGAACCACTGTTCCGGCAGTCCCATCTTCTCTTCGCCGAACAGATACAGCATCCGTGGAACCCAGACCAGCATGTCGATGGTCATCCAGGCCAGCAGGATTCGCCGGTGCGGCAGCGCCAGGACCGCCAATGGGACCAGCCACAGCGAGAATTGCGGGCTCCACACCTTGTTGGTCAGCAGGAACGCCGCAACCACCAAAAAGGCCACCTGCGTCACTCGCGGGCGCCGCGGCGCCGTCAACACGACGGCCCCGATCGCGATGCAGCACGCGCCAAACAGCGCCGCGCTAAACACGTTCAGGGCGATCGGGGGCTCCCAGAAACCTAGGTCGGGGTCGAAACCTCGCCAGCCGGTGAACGACTTCACCACGTTGTAGATCGAGTCCATGTCGTCACCGCGGCGGGTGTTGAGCCGGAAGAACTCCGACCAGCCCCGCGGAAACAAGACCATCACCGGCAGATTCACCACCAGCCAAGCTGCCGCCGCGGCCACCACCGTCCGACCGACCTCGCGCTGCCGACCCGTCCGCACCGCCAACAGGGCCAGCGGGATCAGCAATAACAGCGGATAGAGCTTGGCCGCCACCCCCAGCCCGATGAGGATCCCGGCGAGCACGGGTCTTCGTCGGGCCCACGCCAGCAAAGCGCCGGCCGCGAAAGCCGTGGCCAGCGCATCGAAGTTGGTGAAGATCTGGAAGATCACGATCGGTGACGCCGCCACTAACGCGGCGTCCCAGATGCGCCGTGGGCCGGCCAGCATCGCGGTCGCCCATAGCGTGGTCAGCCACGCCAACGCCAGACCGAATGCGGCGATGTTGAAGAACATCACAACCTCGGCCACGATTGGGACCGCCACCAGCTTGGTAAACGCCGTGTAGGTCTTCGCCAACGACATCGACAAGTACTGGTAGATGCCGGTCAAGACCGGATACTCCATGTGGCGCACCGCCGGGCTGCCGTCGTACTGAATACGTGGCTTACCCTCGGCGTCGGTCTCCACCCAGCTGGACTTGTAGGGGAACCTGCCGAGGTTCAACAACTCCGCGGTATACAGCGGCACCGTATCCGAGTAGCACAATTGGTAGTAGGCGCGCTGGTTCTCCCAATTGCCCACCCGCTGATCCGCCGCACCGCTGCCGGTGGTTTGCAGGCACGCCGCCTTGGTCGAGTAGCCGAGCGCCAGAAACACCAGCGCGATGAGCAACATGGCGCGCAGCGGCGTCAGAAACCGGGCCCGACCGATCAACGCATGACGACCGACGGGGCCGCCGATGGTTCCCGAGAGCGCGGCGCCGACCGTGTCGGTGCGGCTGGGCGTGTCGCGGTCGTCAAGGCTGCGTAGGTCATCGGCCAGCGGCGCCGGCGATTCAGCCACGGCTGGCTCGGCCGGCCCCACCTGGTCTGGTTCCGTCACGGGGGCGGGAGAGGACCCGGCGGCGGGGCTCCAGGCGGCGGCACTCCGGGCGGTGGTCCTTCGGCCGGAGGCGCTCCGGGCGGGGGCGGCGCGCCCGGTACGCCCTCGGGGCCCGGTGGTGCGCCGACGGGTGGCGGCGGTCCGACCGGCACGGTGGTTGGGGGTCCCCAAGGGATGGTGATGCCCGGAGCGATCTCCAGCGTGGGCTGAATCACCGTCTCCGAGACCGGTGGCGCATCGGTAGGCGGCGGAGGCGGTGTTGACGTCGGCGGAGGTGCCGCTGGGACACCCGCATAGCCACCGATCTTCTCGGGTTTGGGAAACGACTCGATGTCGGTGCCGTCGAGAGCACCGTCCATCGTGGCCTTCCAGATGTCCGACGGTATCCCGGCGCCGTATACCGGTGAACCCCATTCGTTCACTAGCGGTTTGGTGCCTTCGGTCGTGCCCACCCACACCGCGGTCGACAGCGACGGGGTGAAGCCGACCATCCACGCGTCACGGTTGGCACCGGTATCGCCCAGCTGGTTGGTACCGGTCTTGGCGGCTGACGGACGTCCGCCGGCCAGATTGTGCCCGTTGGAATACCCGGCAATCGGCTGCATCGCGGCGGTGACGTTGTCTGCCACCGCCTTGTCGATGCGTTGCTCACCGGTGTTGTCCTCCTGGCCGACATCGAAGATCACGTCGCCCTCGGCGTTGACGACCTTCTGCACGAAGTGCGGCCGGTGGTACACCCCTGATGCGGCGATCGTGGCATACGCCGACGCCATGTCCAGCACCCGGGTTTGGTACTGGCCCAGAACAACTCCATTGTTCGGCGGACCGCCCTGGCCGTCCTCGGACAGCGTGTGGTCCACGCCCGGGAAGCTCTCGGCGATGCCGGCCTTGTGCGCCGCATCCGCGACGTCCTGCGGCCCGTTGTCGAGCTTGAGCATCAATCGGTAGTAGCTGGTGTTCAACGACATCTTCAACGCCTCGGCAATGTTGCAGGTGCCGCAGCTCTCGCCGCCGACATTCGAGATTTCGATGCCGTTGACGTTCACCGGTGAGCTATCCACCTGGTATCCCAGGCCCATACCCTGTTCCAGGGCTGCGATCAGAGCGAATACCTTGAACGCCGATCCGGTGGGCAGCCCGGCCTGCGCGAAGTCGAAACCGTTGGCGTCCGACCCGCCGTAATACGCCTCCACCCCGCCGGTTCTCGGGTTGATCGACACCACCGCGGCGCGCATCTCCGGATCCTGACCGTCGAGGTACCGCTCCACCGCGTCCTCCGCGGCGGATTGTGCCTGCGAATTGATCGTGGTGGTGATCTGCAGGCCCTCGGTGTTCAGCGTCTGCTCGTTGATGTTGAAGATCTCGAGTAGTTCGTCGATGACCTGTCGCTCGATCAGCCCGTTGGGACCGGTGGTCTGATTCTGCATGCTCGCCAGGTCCGGAGGTACCGTCGGCGGGAACACCTGCGCGGCGCGGTCGGCAGGCGACAACGCACCGATCTCCACCATCCCGTCCAGCACCCAGTTCCACCGGGCCGCCGAAGCATCCGGGTCTACGGCTGGATCAAGCACTGACGGTCGTTGGATGAGGGCGGCGAGCAACGCGCCCTCGGCGACATTGAGCTGTTCTACCGGCTTGGCGAAGTAGGCCTGGGACGCGGCCGCCACCCCGTAGGCGCCGCGGCCGAAGTAGATGATGTTCAGATAGGACTCCAGCACTTGGTCCTTGGACCATTCGCCGGACATCTTCGTCGAGATCACCAACTCTTTGGCCTTGCGAATGAGCCCCCCGATACCGGAACGGGCATCGCCCACCAACGCGTTCTTGACGTACTGCTGGGTGATGGTCGATCCGCCCTGAAGGTCCCCGCCGAACAGATTGTTCCTGGCCGCACGCATGAACCCGGTGAACGAGAAACCAGGGTTCGAGTAGAAGTCCCGATCCTCGGCGGCCATTACCGCGTTGCGCACGTGCTCCGGGATCTGGTCGATGTCGACGTCGATCCGGTTACCTTCGGGCGGAACGATTTTCGATATTTCGGAGCCGTCGCTGGCCAGGATGGTCGATACCTGCGCGGTCCGGATGTCGCCCGGCTTTGGCACATCGACGATCATGTAAGCCATGCCGAAAGTGAGTATCGGCAGCACGATCAGCACCACCACCGTGGCGTACAGGCCGCGACGTACCCACGTCCAGTTGACCTGCGGGCGCGGCTTCGGGGGTTCGCCGGAGGGCCCGCCACCGGATGGTCCACCCCCACCCGGCGGGCCGCCCGGTGGTGGTGGTTGTTGGGGTGGGGCGCCGTCGAGCGCCCGCTTCACCGCATCGATTGGGTCGCGCAGGTGCACGGGCGGTTCTTCCCGCACCGGGGGAATGACCGCGGTCAGCCGGTCATCTGGAGCATCCGCGGCAGTGCGGCGCACCGGGCCCTGGGGGGACGCTCGGTGGGCGCCGCCCTCACCGCTTCGCTGCGCTGGACCGCCATCTCGGCGTGAAGGTGGTGGGCTCACGTCTTCAGTCATCTGGCCCTCCGGGGCATCCTCGGCTGATCGATCGTGGCGCCCTTCGCTATTCACTGGCTGTGCGCGCCCGACCGCGCCTCGTTCGATCGTCTTGCGGTCCGGGTGAGCCCTTGAGCGGCGGTACCGCTCCCAGCTTGTACGACTTGACCAGGTGGTTCCAACTGCATGTGCGGCATACCTCCACCACATGTACCGAGAATTCGTCGTAGCGGGTCGACAGGATGACCAGCTCCTCCGCGGTGCGCGCAGACCCCGATACCGCGCCCAGGTGGTCGCCGAACACCCATGACACCAATGTCAGCTGCTCCTTGCGACAAATCGGGCAGATCACCGAGCTGGGCTTTCCGTGGAACTTCGCGGCCCGCAACAAGTACGGGTTGGCGTCGCAGACCTCGGAAACTCCAGTCCGCCCCGAATAGACTTCGGCCAGCAGGGACCGCCGCCGCAGGGCGTAGTCCACCACCTGTCGCTGGAATCGCACGGAGACCAGAGTACGTCGGCGCGGCTACCCGCGAGGCGCGACGTGCTGCGTAGCTGCCCGGGGGGCCTATCCAACGCTTTCGGTACCTGGCTATCTCGAGCTGAAGCCCGACAGAAAGGCCGGCCAGATCCGCCATCCGCGGGGCCGATGTAGCATTTAATATATCGGCGCGATACAGTTGCGCGAGGTGTTGTGTCGTCGTAGCGACGGTCAGATTACGTGAGGAGGTGGCCCGAATGCTGGAACTGGCTGTTCTGGGTCTACTCCTCGAATCGCCCATGCACGGCTATGAGCTGCGGAAACGGCTGACAGGCCTACTCGGTGCGTTTCGCGCCTTCTCCTACGGTTCGCTGTATCCGGCGCTGCGCCGCATGCAGGCCGAAGGTCTGATCGTCGAGGATGCCGCCCCGGAAGGCACCGTTAAGGTCCGTCGCGCGCGCCGCGTATATCAGCTCACCGACGCCGGTAAACAGCGCTTCACCGAGCTGGTCGCTGATACCGGGCCGCAGAATTTCTCCGACGACGGGTTCGGGGTTCACCTTGCGTTCTTTAACCGCACGCCCGCCGAGGCTCGGATGCGGATCCTGGAGGGACGGCGGCGTCAGGTTGAGGAACGCCGGGAAGGCCTGCGCGAAGCAGTCGCCCGGGCTAGCAACTCGTTCGATCGGTACACCCGTCAGCTCCACCAGCTCGGGCTGGAGTCCAGCGAGCGGGAAGTCAACTGGCTCAACGATCTGATCGCCGCAGAAAAGACGGCGCAGGAACGTGCCGAACAAACGTGAACACATCAACCAATACATCGGTGACCAGCACCGGCAGTACTTCCGAATTACAGCGCAAGTCGGAGTAGGACAAGAGGAGACAACGTCATGACCGCAAGCAATGACGTCCGGGTCGCGATCGTCGGCGTGGGCAACTGCGCGTCCTCGCTCGTGCAGGGCGTGCAGTACTACAAGGACGCAGACGAGAACGCCAACGTTCCCGGCCTGATGCACGTCAAGCTCGGCGGGTATCACGTGCGGGATGTGAAGTTCGTCGCTGCGTTCGACGTGGACGCCAAGAAAGTCGGGTTCGACCTGTCCGAGGCCATCTTCGCCTCGGAGAACAACACCATCAAGATCGCCGATGTCCCGCCGACCGACGTCGTCGTGCAGCGCGGGCCGACGCTGGATGGTATCGGCAAGTACTACGCCGAGACCATCGAGATCTCCGACGCGGAACCCGCTGACGTCGTCAAAGCCCTCAAGGACGCCCAGGTCGATGTGCTGGTGTCCTACCTGCCGGTGGGCTCCGAAGAGGCCGACAAGTTCTACGCGCAGTGCGCCATCGACGCCGGTGTGGCGTTCGTCAACGCGCTTCCGGTCTTCATCGCCTCAGATCCGGTATGGGCCAAAAAGTTCGAAGACGCCGGTGTGCCGATCGTCGGCGACGACATCAAGAGCCAGGTCGGTGCCACGATCACCCACCGAGTGATGGCCAAGCTGTTCGAAGATCGCGGCGTGCAGCTTGACCGCACCATGCAGCTCAATGTCGGTGGCAACATGGACTTCCTCAACATGCTCGAACGTTCACGCCTGGAGTCCAAGAAGATTTCCAAGACCCAGGCCGTCACGTCCAATCTTCAGCGCGAGTTCAACACCAAGGACGTGCACATCGGGCCGTCAGATCACGTCGGTTGGCTCGACGACCGCAAGTGGGCCTACGTCCGCCTGGAGGGCCGCGCTTTCGGTGATGTGCCGCTGAACCTGGAGTACAAGCTCGAGGTATGGGACTCACCCAACTCGGCCGGCGTCATCATCGACGCGGTTCGCGCAGCGAAGATCGCCAAGGACCGCGGCGTCGGTGGCCCCGTCGTCGCCGCTTCGGCGTACCTGATGAAGAGCCCGCCGCAACAGCTGGCCGACGATGTCGCGCGCGCCCAACTCGAGGATTTCATCGGGGGCTGACTGTTCGGTTATCCACACCTTGTTGGATAACCTCATCGGCGTGCGCGCAGACTTCGCTGACGACGAGCTGGCCTCGCTGGGCGAGTTTGCCTTTCTCGACGAGAACGCTCGTCTGGCCGGTTTCACCGGTGAACTGCCGAGCGTCACGCGGGTCGGTTCGGCCGGGGTGAGCGCACTGAAGTTCGGTGCCGCAGCACCGCGGATCGTGTTCCTGCACGGCGGCGGCCAGAACGCCCACACGTGGGACACCGTGATCATCGGCCTCGGCCTGCCCGCGCTCGCTGTCGACCTACCTGGCCACGGGCGTTCGGCCTGGCGCGAGGACGGTGACTACGGGCCCAAGCTCAATGCGACCGCCGTGGAACCGCTGGTGCGGGAACTCGCCGGTGAGGCTGAACTCGTCGTGGGAATGTCACTGGGGGGACTGACCGCGATGCGGATGGCAGTCGCGGCGCCGGACCTTGTGCGCGCGTTGGTGATGGTCGATGTCACCCCTTCGGCGCCGGAGCGGCACGCCGAGATGACCGACGAGCAAAAGGGCACGGTGGCGTTGGTCCAGGGTGAGCGGACATTTCCCACCTTCGAGGCCATGCTTGAGGTCACCGTCGCGGCCGCGCCGCATCGCAACCGGGAGTCGTTACGGCGCGGGGTTTTCCACAACGCCAAGCGGCTCGATGACGGCACCTGGACGTGGCGCTACGACTCTCTACGCGTGGGAAAGGGATTCGTAAACCTCTGGGACGACGTGCCGCAACTGACCACCCCCACCACGTTGATTCGCGGAGCCAACTCCCACTTCGTCAGCGACGACGACGCTGCGGCTTTCGCCGGTGCCGCACCCGGCTTTCAGCACACCTACATCGTCGAACACTCCGGACACTCAGTACAAAGCGACCAGCCCCGCGCGGTGATCGAGCTCCTGCGGGGGATGCTGCCCGAAGCCGCGAGCTGAACCTGTCGGTATCGCCCCCTCTGCTCGGCAGTTTCAACACGTTAGAGTGTCAAATCATGGTGGAGACGGAACCGCAGGTCCACGAGCTGGCAGGGGAACTGCAGCGCGTGCTTTCCAAGGTGCTGTCCGTATTGCGCCACACCGGCCGGACCTCCACGTCGGGAGACCTGACTCTGGCCCAACTGTCCATCCTGCTGACCCTGCTCGACCAGGGACCCATCCGGATGACCGAGCTGGCCGCTCGAGAGCGGGTCCGCACACCCACCACCACCGTGGCGATCCGCAGGCTCGAGAATCTGGGGTTGGTCAAACGTTCCCGGGATCCATCAGATCTGCGAGCTGTCCTGGTGGACATCACCCCAGAGGGACATGCCCAGCATCGGGAGGCGCTGGCCTCCCGGCAGGCTCACCTCGCCGCACTGCTCAGCAAGCTCGGCGAAGACGAGCTCGACGCGCTGGCCAAGGGCCTCGCGCCCCTGGAGCGGATCGCCGAGTAGCGCTCAGCCCAGCCAGTCCAGCACCGCCGCCGCAGTCCACGACTGCTGCATGCTGCCCAGCGGTTCCCCGGTGAACGGCTCGTAGTATTCGGCGAAGGTTCCATCACTGGCCTGCCGCAGACCCTCCCGGCGCAGGATGGCCGAACGCTCGGCCCAGCCGCGCCGAGCGAAACACCAGGAGAACAGCCAGGTCATCACCGGCCACACCGGCCCGCGCCAATACTCGCGGGGACGGAAGTCCCGAGACACCGGCGACGTCGACGGGATCAGTGCGTAGGCGAGGTCAGGGTGTCCGCAGAACCTCGGACCCTCCAACAGCCGCAGCAGTGCCCGCTCCCGGTCGTGCGGAAGGCCACCGCACAGGAGCGGCGCAAACTGCGCCACCGTCTCGGTGGCGATCCAGCTGTCGGCACGAACGTCGTAATCCTTTGCCGCACCGGAGCGTTGGTCAGCCGTCGCAACAACTCCCGCCCGGAACCGCTCAGACCACGAGTACAACTCCTTCACATCAGCGTTGGACCGCTTGTGGTCTTCACCGATCTCGGCCAGTACCTGGCAGGCGACCGCGAAAACAGCCGAGACAAACACATCCTCCACGGCGAAACTCACCGCCTTGGGCAGTGATTCGTCGTCGTAGCGGGCAGCCTTCATCTCCTCGACCAGCCACAGGTAGCGGTCGTACTCCAGATCGCTGGGGCGCTGGGTGGCGTCGGTGTTGATCTTGTTGTCCTCGCGCTGATACTCCGGTACCTCGCCGGGGATCACGTTGGCGTAGGCGCTATCCCATCGCGGGGAGTTGTCCATCCCCGACTCCCAGCCGTGATAAATCGTCACCCGTCCGATCCCGCGCTGGTCCCGGCACTCGGCCAGCCAGCGATGCCACTGCATCAGGGCGTCCCAATTTCGGTCGAGGAACGATTCGGCGACCGCACGGGTCGACCGGCCGCGGGTACGCGCGTGGTCCAAGATGCGCTGCACCGCGATAGCGTGCACCGGCGGCTGCATGATCCCGGACGTGTCGCAGTTGCTCGGGGCGTGGACCGAGAGTGCCGAGCACGCCCAGCGTGCCGGGCCCGGAAAATACCCGTCGACACCGTTGGCGAAGACGATGTGCGGGATCATGCCGTTACTCCACTGTGCCGAGAGCAGCGTGTCGAGTTCGATGACCGCCCGCTCCACCGACAGCGGAGCCAGTCCGATCGACACGAAGGCCGCATCCCAACTCCACATGTGTGGGTACAACAACGGCGCCGCGGTGGTCATCGTACCGAGGTCATTGCCGCGTAGTAGGTATGCGGCACGCGCCGCCAGTTGGGTGGGCGCGAAGCTGGGATCGTGGGCCATCGTCTCCATAATGCGGCGTCTCCGGCCGCAGTGCAGTGTCGGTAGTGTTTGAGGTGTGCCGACCGCGATGATCACCGGGGCCGCCGGCGGCCTTGGGTCCGCCCTAGCCGAAGCGCTGGCCCCGACACACACTCTGCTGCTTGCCGGGCGGCCGTCGCCTCGGCTGGACGCGCTCGCCCAGAAACTCGGGGCCACCACCTGGCCGCTCGACCTCGCCGACCCGGACTCGATGACCGTTGCCGTCGAACCCATCGTCGAACTCGACGTGCTGGTTCACAACGCGGGGGTGGCCTATCCGGGTCGAGTGTCAGAGACCTCGGTGGACGAGTGGCGAGCGACCATGGCCGTCAATGTGATTGGCGCGGTCGCGCTCACCCTGGAGTTGCTACCTGCGCTGCGCAGCTCTGGTGGGCACGTGGTTTTCATCAACTCGGGTTCCGGGATCAACGCTTCGCCAGGGCTGGCGTCGTACTCGGCAAGCAAGTTCGCGTTACGGGCGTTTGCCGACTCGCTGCGTAGCGACGAGCCGTCCCTGCGCGTGACCTCGGTGCACCCGGGGCGGATCGCAACGGCGATGCAGCAGGATCTCATCGCCTATGAGGGTCGCGACTACCACCCGGAACAGTTCCTAAGCCCAGAAACGGTCGCGCAGGTCACCGCTGATGCGATCAACGCGCCGCGCGACGCTCACATCCACGAGGTCATCGTCCGCCCCAGGTGACGGCCCACCGACCAGCCGGGGCTTGTCGATGGGCTCGTCGGAGCTTATTTGCTGCGGTGAGCGGATACCAGCCAGGAGGGCAACTGGACGTGCCCATCTGAGCCGATGGTGACGTTTCGGTATTCGAAACCCTCTGGCAGGGACCGCGGCGCGTTGACCCACGACCGCGCCCGCCGGACCTCGTCCACGACCAGGTGGCGGCCGACCACGTCGCGCAGCTCTTGCTCGCTGAACGGTCGCGGACCGAAAGCCGCGTTCGGCGGGAACGCTTCTGTCGCGAACACCAGCGCAAAGAACCTTCCCCCTGGCTTGAGGGCCTGCGCTGAGGACCGGATGTATCCCTCCCGCTGCTCATCCGGCAGGCAATGGAAGACAAGCCCGTCGACGACAGTGTTGAAGTGGCCTTCAAAACCAGTGGTCTTGGACAAGTCTGCGGTATGGAATCTTGCGCTCAGGCCGCGTGCGTGGCTGGCTTTCCTGGCCTTGTTGATGGCGTCATGAGAAAGGTCCAGTCCGACGACCTCGTAACCTTTCTCGGCCAGAGTCATGGCGGTGGTGCCAATGCCGCAACCCGAATCAAGCACGGGTCCGCGAAACCGTCCCTGCCGTTCGAGGGCAGCAATTTCAGGCTGCATTTGTCCGATATTCCACCCCGGATCGCCAGGAGCATAATCGGCATCCCCGCGGTAGAGTTCGTCCCAATCCACTGTGTGTACGTCAAATGTAGGCATGCACCTGACTCTACGCCTTTTCAGGCCGGCTGAATCCAATGAATATGCAGGTCAGACGGCAATTTCGACCGCGAATTCTAGCACCGGATGGGTGCCGTTAACTGAGCCCTGCAAGGGAACACTCGTAGAAAAGACCCACATTTAGCGAAGAAAATCCTGAGTTGATGTGAGCTAATTGCTGCTGGATGGACTTTAGTGACGACCGTCACCGAACATAGCAGATATTTGTGTGTCGAGAATCACCGCGAAGAAACGGCGGCAACTCACTAGAGGACGATGTTGACGAGCCGCCCGGGAACAACGATCACCTTCTTGGGTGTCCGGCCGTCAAGGAAACCGGCGACCTTCGGGTCGGCCAGCGCCGCTGCTTCGACCACGTCGGGGTCGGCGTCCGCCGCGACGGTGACGCGGCCGCGGACCTTACCGTTAACCTGCACTGGGTACTCGAGGCTCTCCTCAACCAGATACTTCTCATCGGCCACCGGAAACGGCCCGTGGGCCAGCGAGCCTTGATGACCCAGCCGCATCCACAGCTCTTCGGCCAGATGCGGGGCCAGCGGCGCGACCATCAGCACTAGCGGCTCCAGTGCCGCGCGGGCCGTCACCGCCTGCTTGGTGAGATGGTTGGTGTACTCGATGAGCTTGGCCGCCGCCGTGTTGTTGCGCAGCGCGGCATAGTCCTCGCCCGCACCCGCGATAGTGCGGTGCAACAACCGGACCGTCTCCTCGTCGAGAGTCTCCTCGGTCGCCACCGTTGCCCCGGTCTCTTCGTCGACGACCAATCGCCACACCCGCTGCAGGAACCGATAGGCCCCGACCACGTCCTTGGTCGCCCACGGTCGCGACGCCTCCAGCGGTCCCATGGACATCTCGTAGACCCGCAGTGTGTCGGCGCCATACTGTTCGCAGATCTCGTCCGGCGACACTGAGTTCTTGAGGCTCTTGCCGATCTTGCCGAACTCTTGGGACACCGGTATCTCGCCGTCGGGCCCCGACCAGTAGAACCCACCGTCGCGCTCGACGACCTCGGCGGCCGGAACGTAGGCCCCGCGGGCATCGGTGTAGGCGAAGGCCTGGATGTAGCCCTGGTTCACCAATCGGCGGTAGGGCTCACGCGAGCTGACGTGACCGAGGTCGTAAAGCACCTTGTGCCAGAACCGGGAGTACAGCAGATGCAGGACCGCATGTTCGACGCCGCCGACGTAGAGGTCAACACCACCCGGGTCGTCGGGGCCGTGCTCGGCCGGCCGGGGCCCCATCCAATACTCCTCGTTCTCCTTGGCGCACAACTCGTCTTCGTTGTACGGGTCGGTGTAGCGCAGCTCATACCAGGAGCTGCCCGCCCACTGCGGCATAACGTTCGTATCGCGGGTGTAGGGCTTGAGGCCATCGCCCAGATCCAGTTCGACGTTCACCCAGTCGGCGATTTTCGCCAGCGGTGGTGACGGCTCGCTGTCGGCGTCCTCGGGATCGAAGAACACCGGCGAATAATCGGGCACATCGGGCAGTTCGACAGGCAGCAGGGACTCCGGTAGCCCGTAGCTGCGGCCAGCTGCGTCGTAGACCACCGGGAACGGCTCGCCCCAGTACCGCTGCCGGGCGAAAAGCCAGTCCCGGAGCTTGTATTCGACCCGTTCGTAACCTCGGCCGTCCGCTGTCAGCCGCTCGGTCATCGCCTTCTTGGCGGCGGTCACATCCATTCCGTCGAGGAATCCAGAGTTCACCATTACGCCGTCGCCCGTGTACGCTTGCTGTGAAATATCGCCACCGGCAACGACTTCCACTATCGGCAAGCCAAACTCGGTGGCGAAATCCCAGTCACGCTGGTCACCGCCGGGCACCGCCATGATTGCGCCGGTGCCATAGCCGGCCAACACGTAATCAGCGATAAACACCGGGATCTTCCGTCCATCCGCGGGATTCGTCGCCATGGCACCGAGGAACACACCGGTCTTGGAGCGGTTTTCCCGGCGCTCCATATCGGACTTGGCAGCTACAGCACGCCGGTACGCAGCCACCGCGTCGGCGGGCGTCGCCGCCCCGAACGTCCACCGTGAATCGACGTCGGGCGGCCACGCGTCGGCGGTGAGCTGATCTACCAGTTCATGCTCGGGAGCCAATACCAGATACGTTGCGCCGAACAGTGTGTCGGGCCTGGTGGTGAACACTTCGATGTCCCCCGCACCGGAGCCCGCCGCCTGCGCGGGTAGTGCCGCATCAACTGCGAAGAACACCGTTGCACCCGTCGAACGACCGATCCAGTTTCGCTGCATGGTCTTGACCTTTTCGGGCCAGTCCAGTAAATCCAGGTCCTCGAGCAACCGGTCGGAGTAGGCGGTGATCCGCATCATCCACTGCCGCAGACGTTTCCGAAACACCGGAAAGTTACCGCGCTCGCTTCGTCCGTCGGCGGTAACTTCCTCGTTCGCCAGCACGGTTCCCAAACCCGGGCACCAATTCACCACCGAATCGGCGAGATAGACCAGCCGATGCGTGTCGATCACATCCGCACGGCTGGCGGCATCGAGCTCCGACCACTGGCGGCCGTCGCCGAGCGATCGCGTCCCCGTGTCGAATTCGGCGATCAACTCGTCGATCGGGCGGGCTTTGCCCAAGGCAGGGTCGAACCACGCGTTGAAGATCTGCAAGAAGATCCACTGGGTCCACTTGTAGTAGTCCACGTCGGTGGTGGAGAAGCTGCGCCGGGAGTCGTGGCCGAGGCCCAGCCGCGCGAGCTGACGTCGGAAGTTGACGATATTGGCTTCGGTCCGGGTGCGCGGATGGGTTCCGGTTTGGATCGCATACTGCTCTGCGGGCAGCCCGAAGGCATCAAACCCCAAGGCGTGCAGAACATTACGTCCGGTCATCCGGTAGTACCGGGCATAAACGTCGGTTGCGATGTATCCCAGCGGGTGGCCGACGTGCAGGCCTTCCCCGGAAGGGTAGGGGAACATGTCCTGGACGAACATCTTGTCAGCGGGAAGCGGGGTCCCCTCGGCGGGGGCCAGCGCGCCGACCGGGTTGGCCACATCGAAAGTCCCCCGCTTTGCCCATCGCTGCTGCCAGGTGCGCTCGATTTCGCTCGCCAAATCCGCGGTGTAGCGATGCTGCGGGGTATCGGCGGCGGCGGGAGGCGCAGTCGGGGTTTCGGTCACGCAACCAGGGTATAAGCACCCCGATCGCCGGTTTCCGGGCCTCGGGTTGGTCTCGGTTCCGTTGCGGATGCGTCAGGGGTTGGTTCCAGGTGGTGCCCAGCCCTGGCAACCGCGTGACACGCGTGGATACATTCGTCGCCTGGCGCGGGTGTGACATCGCCGAGCTATCGGGAACGGACGTGAGATGGGACGCAGAGGACTGCAGTCGATGAGCGAAATCGCCCGCCATTGGCGGATTCTGGCAGGCGGCGCCGCGGTCGGCGCCGCGGGTGTACTCGGCTTTGCGGGTGTGACCGCATCCGCCCAGCCGGCGGCTCCGGAGCCGCCGTTGCCGGCCCCGGCGACGGTGACGCAGACCGTGACCGTGGCGCCCACCGCCGCGACTCCGCAGGCCGTGGGCCAGCAAGCCGCACCCGGCACCGCCCCGGGGGCGGTACCCGCCGGCGTCACCGCGGCCGCAACGCCCGCGGTGCCCGCGGTGCCCGCTCCACCGCCGGTCACCATCACCCCGGCAACCTCGGGAACGATCACCGAATACTTGACCGAAGCCGGTGTCACTCTCGAACCCCAGACCAGCAAAGACTTTCGGGCACTGAACATCGTGCTACCGATGCCGCCCGGTTGGGCGCACATACCCGACCCCAACGTCCCCGACGCATTCGCCGTGATCGCCGATCGGGTCGGCGGCAACGGGCTGCATTCGTCGAATGCCCAGGTGGTGGTCTACAAGCTGACGGGCGAGTTCGATCCGGTGGAAGCCATCCGGCACGGGTTCGTCGACAGCCAGCAACTGCCTGCCTGGCGGTCCACTGACGCCTCTCTCGCCGACTACGGCGGCATGCCGTCTTCGTTGATCGAGGGCACCTACCGCGAGAACGCGTTGACGTTGAATACATCGCGCCGCCACGTGATCGCCGCCTCAGGCCCCGAGCACTACCTCGTGTCGCTGTCCGTGACCACCAGCGTCGACCAGGTCGTGCCCGCGGCCAGCGCCACCGAGGCGATCGTCCAGGGTTTCAAAGTCAGCGCCCCCTCAGCAGCGCCGACGGCTCCGGCCGGCGCCGCACCGGCCAGTCTCCCTGCGGCTCCCGCCGCCACACCCGCGGCTCCCGCCGCCACACCCGCGGCTCCCGCCGCCACACCCGCGGCTCCTGCCGCCACGGCCGCAG
>CAZCHU010000005.1:19532-52309 GCA_964498215.1 uncultured Mycobacterium sp.
GCCACACCCGCGGCTCCCGCCGCCACACCCGCGGCTCCTGCCGCCACGGCCGCAGTGTCCGCGGCCACACCGGCGGCCCCCGTCGCCGCGCCGGCAGCTCCCGTCGCCGCGCCGGTTTCCCCGCCGGCTGAGGCGGTGGCACCAACGGGGTAGAACGCCATTGCCTGACGCACCTGACGCCCGGACGACGAGCAGAGGCACGCACCGTATTCTGTGACGCATGCTGGTCGCCGCGGTGTTGTGTCTGTGTGCGGCCGTCGCGACCGCCATACAAGGCGTGTGGTCGCTGACACGTCCACCGTCCGCCGACTATGTGCGCAGGGTATTGCGGGGGGTGGCGCCGATCCAACTGGCGGCTGGCGTCATGTTGGCCGCAGGTGGGGTGGTTGGACTCGCAGCACGCCCGCCGACATCGTTGGTTGTGCTGATCGTGTGTGTTGTCGGCGCCGTAGGCACGGTCGCCGCGGGATGCTGGCAGAGCGCCAAGGCTGTTCTCCGCGAAGAACAGCGCAACAGACCGGCCGACGCAGGCTCTGGAACATGCGGTGGAGCATGCGCAGCCTGCACACTGACCTGTGGATCAGCCGACGAATCAGTTGCGGCTGAGGTCGATCGGATGGGTCGCTAGCAGCGGCAGGGGCATCGGCTGCCGCCGCAGCACCCTGGACCATAGATCGACGCGAGGCTCCACCAGCACGTCAGCGGGCAAAGCCGACAGCACAATCCAATCGTCACGCTCGATTTCGCCTTCGAGCTGGCCGATCGTCCACCCGGAATAGCCGGCAAAGATTCGCACGCCCTCGACCAACGGCGCGACGGTGTCGGCCTCTGCGTCGAGGTCCACCATCACGATGCGGCCCTGCACATGCCGCAGCCCCGGAGCACCGCTGGGATCCACCCCATCCCGCAGCGCTGCCAGGCACAGCGCGGCATCCCGCTTGACCGGACCACCGATGAACATCGTCTTCGGCTTGGTCGCGAGCTTGGCCCACTGGGGCAAAACGTTATAGACCGCGGTTTCGCTGGATCGATTCAGCACGACCCCCAACGTGCCACCGTCATTGTGCTCGACGACATAGATGACGCTGCGCCGGAACGTCGGCTCCATCAGGTCGGTATTCGCCAGCAACAGGGTTCCCGCGCGCACCCGGTGCGCCGCTGGTGCGACTCCCTCTCTGAATTCCTCCGGATCGTCTTGCTGGGCCACTCCACCATCATGTCATCACCGTTGCTCGGCATGGGGAACAAGCGCCGCCGCCGCCGGATATTTGTACTGTGGGGCGGACACGATCGCCTACCGATGTGCGCCTACGCGCAGAGCCGAAGAATCTGGCGCTCCAACTCTTCAACAGGACGGGAAGCCCGTGACCGACGCCCGCGCACTCGTCGCCTTGTGGCGATCGGTGCGGGAGTTACCGGACTTCCGGCGGCTGCTGGAGGTCCGTGCGGTCAGCCAGTTCGGCGACGGCCTTTTCCAGGCCGGTCTGGCCGGCGCGATCCTGTTCAACCCCGAACGCGCCGCAGATCCGTGGGCGATCGCCGGGGCGTTCGCGGTGCTCTTCCTGCCGTATTCACTGCTGGGGCCGTTCGCGGGCGCACTGCTGGACCGCTGGGACCGGCGACTGGTGCTGATCGGCGCAAACAGTGGCCGGCTTGCTCTGGTGGTCGGGGTGGGCGCCTTGCTGGCGGCCAGGGTAGGGGATCTACCAATCCTGTTGGGCGCGTTGGTCGTCAACGGCTTCACCCGATTCGTCTCCTCGGGTCTGTCGGCGGCGCTGCCCCATGTGGTGCCCCGCGCGCAGGTGGTCGCGATGAACTCGGTCGCGGTGGCCACTGGCGCCGCAGCCGCCTTCTTCGGCGCCAACTTCATGCTGCTTCCCCGGTGGGTATTCGGGGCGGACGATTCCGGTGCTGCTGCAATCATTTTCGTCGCCACAGCGCCGGTAACGCTGGCGCTCTGGCTGTCGGTGCGCTTCCCGCCGCGCATGCTCGGGCCCGACCCCAGCGCGCGCACGGTCCACGGCTCCGTCGCCTACGCCGTGGGCACCGGTTGGCTACACGGCCTCCGGACCGTGCTGGCCGTACCCACTGTGGCAGCCACCCTGGCCGGGTTGTCCGCGCATCGCATGGTGTTGGGGATCAACACCCTGCTGGTTTTGGTCATCGTGCGGCACAGCGACACTGGGGCGGTTGCTGGACTGGGCACCGCGGTGCTGTTCGTCGCCGCCACCGGTACCGGCTCATTCCTTGCCACCGCCCTGACACCCGCCGCCGTGAAGAGGTGGGGCCGCTATGCCGCACCCAACGGCGCACTGGCGTTCGCGGCCGTCGTGCAACTCTTCGGCGCAACGTTGTTACTACCTGTTCTGGTGACCTGCGGTTTTCTGCTGGGCGCGGCCGGCCAGGTGGTGAAGTTGTGTGCTGATACTGCGATGCAGGTCGATGTCGACGACGCGCTGCGCGGCCATGTCTTCACAGTTCAGGACTCACTGTTCTGGGTGGCCTTCATCGCCGCGATCGCGGGGGCCGCGGCGGTCGTTCCGCCTGACGGCCACGCCCCGGGGCTCGTGGTCGCCGGCGCCGGGATATACCTGCTGGGTTTGACCGTGCACGCGACACGGGGAAGGGCTGACCAGCCCCCGCGATAGGGTGACCGTCATGGCCGCAGCAGCACAGATCGTCGCCGATCTACGGGCCGAAAGCGACGATCTCGACGCCCTCATCGCTGAGCTGCCACCCGAGCGGTGGGCCACCGATACCCCAGCCCCGGGTTGGACGATCGCCCACCAGGTCGCGCACTTGCTCTGGACCGATCAAGTGGCGTTCACCGCCGTCACCGATGAGCCTGGTTTCACCGAGATCCTCGGCCGCGCGGGCCAGAACCCGACGGGATTCGTCGACGCGGCCGCAGAAGAACTCGCCGTGCTACCTCCGGCGCAGTTGCTGGCCGACTGGCGTTCGGCGCGTTCGGCATTGCACGAGGCGCTGACGGCCGTTGCCGATGGGCGAAAGCTGCCGTGGTTCGGGCCGCCGATGAGCGCGGCGTCGATGGCCACTGCACGCCTGATGGAGACCTGGGCACACGGCCTGGACGTCGCCGATGCGCTCGGGGTGGTGCGGACCCCTACCGCGCGGCTGCGCTCGATCGCCCACATCGGCGTGCGCACCCGCGACTATGCGTATGCGGTGAACGGGCTGACTCCCCCGGCAGAGCCGTTCCACGTGAAACTTACTGCGCCCGACGGAGCCCTGTGGACGTGGGGACCCGCCGATGCCGCCCAACAGGTCGTCGGCTCCGCTGAGCATTTCTGCATGCTTGTCACCCAGCGCCGGGCCCGCTCGACGCTGGATGTCATAGCGGTCGGCCCCGATGCTGAGCGCTGGTTGACGATCGCCCAGGCGTTCGCCGGGCCGCCCGGACCCGGGCGCGGCTGACAGGGACGTCGCCGTCGAGGACGACGAACGCGCGCGGATTGCCGCTGATTGCGGCGCGCCGCTGTGCAAACACGCGCGCTCGCGGTGCTACTCGCGGTGCTAGAGGAGGGGTGCTGCGCTGTCGGCACTGCCGTCGCCGTCACCGTCGGCCAACCGGATATCCCAACGACCGTCACCATCGGAATCCACCCAGGCCACGCCCGCGCCGAAAGCCCGATCCGCCAGCCCGTTGCCGTCGGCATCGACCAACCGTTCCACAACCGCGCCGTCACCATCGAGGTCTACCGGTGCCGCCGACCCTCCGCCGGGATGCTCGACGCCGTCGAGCCCGAACCAGCGCAATCCCCCACCCCGATCCGCGCTGACTGCCCAGGTACCCGTCCCGTCATCGCTGACATAGGTCTCGGCGACATCATCATCGTCACCGTCGAGCAGAGCGTGATCGGCGATGCCGTCCCCGTCCAAGTCGAACAGTATGTCGTCGGTCAGGCCGTCGCGGTCCACATCAACTCCCCCGACGTGCACGCCGCCGTCGACCGTCCACATGGTCGCCGAACCGTCGGGTTCGCCCAAGCAATACTCCATACCTGATCAGACGCTGGGCGAACCGTTCTCGTTCCACCACTTCAGCAACTCCGCCACGGCCTCCTCGTGGCTCAGCGGGCCACGATCCAGCCTGAGCTCCTTGAGGTGCTTCCAGGCCTTCCCGACCTGCGGACCCGCCGGGATGTCCAGGATGCGCATGATCTCATTTCCGTCGAGGTCCGGGCGGACCCTGGCGAGATCCTCCTGGGCCGCAAGCTCGTCGATGCGCTGCTCCAAGTCGTCGTAGTTCGCTTGCAGCCGCGCCGCGCGGCGCCTATTCCGGGTTGTGCAGTCGGCACGCACCAGCTTGTGCAGCCGGCTCAACAGCGGGCCGGCATCGGTGACATAGCGCCGCACAGCAGAGTCGGTCCACCGGCCACCGCCATAGCCGTGGAATCGCAGGTGCAGATAGACCAGCTGAGAGACGTCGTCGACCATCTGTTTGGAGTACTTGAGGGCCCGCATCCGCTTGCGGGTCATCTTCGCCCCGACCACCTCGTGGTGATGGAAACTCACCCCGCCATCGGGCTCGTGCCTACGCGTGGCGGGCTTACCGATGTCATGCAGCAGCGCCGCCCAGCGCAGCACCAGGTCCGGCGTACCGTCCTGCTCGCCCGCACCCCTACCCTCCAGCTCGATGGCCTGCCGAAGCACCGTCAGCGAGTGCTGGTAGACATCCTTGTGCTGGTGATGCTCGTCGATCGCCATCCGCATCGCCCCGACCTCGGGCAGCACCACGTCACCCAAACCGGTCTGCACCATCAGGTCGATCCCGGCTGCCGGATCGCGGCCCAACAACAGCTTGTCCAGTTCGGCTGCCACCCGTTCCACGGTGATCCTGCCTAGCTGCGGCGCCATCTCCTGGAGCGCGCGGCGCACCCGCGGCGCCACCGTGAAGCCGAGCTGGGCCACGAACCTGGTCGCGCGCAGCATTCGCAGCGGATCGTCGCCGAACGACACCTCCGGCGCCGACGGTGTGTCCAACAGACGGCCCTGCAGGGCGGCCAACCCGTTCAGCGGATCGAGGAACTCCGCAGGTCCGGCAGCGGTGATCCGCACCGCCATCGCGTTGACGGTGAAATCCCGGCGCACCAGGTCCTCGGCCAGGGTGGTGCCGAAACGGACGTCCGGGTTTCGGGACACCTGGTCATAGGTATCGGCGCGGAAGGTGGTCAGCTCCAACCGGTCCGCACCTTTGCCGACGCCGATCGTGCCGAACTCGATACCGGTGTCCCACAGCGCATCCGCCCAGCCCCGCAGCATCCGCTGCATCTGCTCGGGATGCGCGTCGGTGGTCAGATCGAGATCGGAGCCCAGCCTCCCCAACAGCGCGTCCCGGACGCTTCCCCCCACCAGATACAGCTCGTGCCCGTTGTCGGCAAAGATTCGGCCGAGTGCTCGCAACACCTCGCCGTGCCGGTTCAGTGAAACCTGGGCCGCAGCCAGCAGCTCGGCAACGTCGTCGCTGGGGACGCTCTCGGTACGGGGGTCAGGCACGTCCGATGAGCCTACTGGTCACAGCCCGGTCACCGACCGGCGAGTACGGCGGGGACCGATGTTCATCCCCGCTACTATCGCTTGGGTGTCGGACGGCGAGCAGCCCAAACCCCGACGGCGCCGCGGCCGGCGCCGCGGCCGACGCTCGCCAGGCCCCCCCGAGGCGGGAACCGACCAGTCCGCAGGGCACCGTCATAGCACTCCGGCCGGCGTCGGAAGTGATCCGTCAGCCCCGTCTCCGAAACCGCAGAAGGTGCGCCCCCGACGGCCTCCCGACCGGCTTCGCACCGTGCATGAAACCTCCGCCGGCGGCTTGGTGATCGACGGCATCGACGGTCCCAAGGACAGCCAGGTCGCGGCGTTGATCGGCCGCATCGACCGGCGCGGACGGATGCTATGGTCCCTGCCCAAGGGGCACATCGAGATGGGCGAGACGGCCGAGCAGACCGCGATTCGCGAAGTCGCCGAGGAGACCGGCATCCGGGGCAGCGTCTTGGCGGCGTTGGGGAGCATCGATTACTGGTTCGTCACCGAAGGCAGGCGCGTGCACAAGACCGTGCACCATTACTTGATGCGATTCCTCGACGGCGAGCTCTCCGACGAAGACGTCGAGGTGACCGAAGTGGCCTGGGTGCCGCTGGGCGACCTGCCTTCCCGGCTGGCCTACGCCGACGAACGGCGTCTCGCCGAAGTTGCCGACGAGATGATCAAGACACTTCAGTCCGACGGGCCCGACGCGCTGCCGCCGCTACCCCGATCGACCCCGCGACGGCGCGGGCAAACCCACTCCCACACCCGTAAGCATCGGCGCGACACCACCGCTCAACCACAGCCCGGCAGGCGGACGAACGGCTGCGGACCGGGACCGTGAACGGGCCGCCCGTACGGCTACTCGCCGCGGTCGTCACGGTGCTGGTCGCCCTCGTACCCCTGGCTGGCTTCGGCATGGCGACCGCCCAGCCGGGTGTCATGCCGTTCCTGCACGTGCAGATCGAAAGCGTCACCCCTGATGTCGTCACCACGACCAGTGCGCCGCTGGTGACCGTTACCGGCACGATAACCAACGTCGGCGATCGCGCCGTCCGCGATGTGGTGGTGCGGCTCGAACACGCCGCGGCTGTCTCGTCCTCGAGCGCGTTGCGCACCGACCTGTTCGGCGACGTCGATCAGTATCAAGCTGTCGCCGACTTCATCACCGTGGCACCAGAAATCGCGCGCGGGCAAGAGGTTCCGTTTCGGCTGACCTATCCGTTACGTTCCGCCGAGAGTCCCTCACTGGACATCGAGACCCCTGGCATCTACCCGATCATGGTCAACATCAACGGGACGCCCGACTATGGGGCACCCGCCCGGCTCGACGACTCGCGTTTTCTGCTGCCGGTGCTCGGGGTGCCACCGGATGAAGCCGACGAGGCCGCCGACGCCGCCGACAGGGACGTGCTGAGCTCCGCCGTGCCGCCGGACATCACCCGTCCGGTCGGGTTGACGATGTTCTGGCCGCTAGCTGACCGTCCGAGGCTGGCCGCCGGCGCCCCGGGCGGAACCACGCCGGTTCGTCTCATCGACGACGAGCTCGCGACGTCGTTGGCGATCGGTGGGCGGCTGGAAACCCTGCTGACCGCCATCGAATTCGCGACCAGCCCAGAGGTCAATCCCGGCGGGGTGATCACCCCCGCCCTGTGTCTGGCCATCGACCCCGACCTGCTCGTCACCGCCAACGCGATGACGGGGGGTTACGTCGTCAACGACGCCCCCGACGCAGGCCCGGGCACCCCGACGCATCCGGGTACCGGCCAGCAAGCCGCCGTCGACTGGCTCAACAGGCTCAAAGCGTTGGCGCAAAGAATGTGCGTGGCATCAACGACCTACGCCCAAGCCGACCTCGACGCGCTGCACCGGGTTGCCAACCCGGGGCTATCGGCCAGCGCGACCATCGGGGCGGCCAACATTGTTGACCAGATTCTCGGCGTCACATCGACCCGCGGCGCCACACTGGTCGGCGACGGGCCCTTGACCGGGCCTGCGGTCCAGCTTCTCTCCGAACAGGGCAGAACGGTGGCGATCGGCGCTGCCAGCCTCATCGGGCCGGGTATCTCCGACGGCGGTGCACCCGAGACCGCCGACACTGCCCCGGTGCGCTACACGCCCGCCGTCGTGGCAGCCCCGTTCGACCCCGCGGTGGGAGCCGCCCTGGCAGGCCTGGGTCCTACCCCCGAATCGCCGTCCTACCTCGACCCTTCGCTGGGCGCCGCACTCAAACAGGACACCGAGGTGGCGCGGCGCCAGAACGCGCTCGCGTCGCTGCTGTGGCGAAGCCTGCAGCCCGACGCAATGCCACGGACCCAGATCCTGATGCCACCGTTGCGATGGAACCTGTCCGCCCAGGATGCGCGGGCGATCCTGACCGCGGTGGCAACCAGCATCCGGGCCGGACTCTCGGAGCCGCGCCCGCTGACCGCACTGATCGAGGAGGCCGACGCGGTGACCGAGTCCGCTCCGGTGCCCTCGGGACCGCTGGGCAACCCGCGCGGACGGTTCGACGACGGTGTCGTGTCGGGTATCGCCACCGTGACCGGCCGGCTCCAAGGTCTGACCGCCGCGCTGACCACCGATGAGCGCACCGGACAAACGGGCGCCCAGTACACCGCGCCGTTGCGAGAGGATCTGCTTCGCGCGCTGAGCCTTTCGGTACCGCCCGATGCCCGCAACGGGTTGGCGCAGCAGCGACTCACCACCGTGGGCCGCTCGGTGGAGGATCTCTTCAACGCGGTCTCCATCGTCAACCCGGGGGGCTCGTACACGTTGGCGACCGAACGCAGCCCGTTGCCGCTGGCACTTCGCAATGACCTACCGGTGCCGATCCGGGTACGGCTGGACATCGACGCGCCGCCCGGCATGACGGTCACCGACCCGGGTGAGATGGTGTTGCCACCCGGCTACCTCCCGGTGAAGGTCCCGATCGAGGTGCACTTCACTCAGCGGGTAGCCGTGGACGTCACGCTCCGAACCGCCGAAGGCCTCCCCCTCGGTGAACCGGTTCGGTTGTCCGTGCACTCCAACGCCTACGGCAAGGTCCTGTTCATTATCACCCTCTCCGCCGGCGCGGTATTGGTCCTGCTGGCGGGCCGACGACTATGGCACCGGTTCCGCGGCCAACCCGATCGCGCCGACCTGGACCGCCCCGACCCGATCGAAGTGGCCCTTGCCTACGGCGACGACGAGGTCGACCGGCGGCCGGAGTCCGCCGGCGCACCGATACGGCCCGCCAGAACGGCACCCGGCAGCGACCGTGACTAGCCCGGACCGCCCGGCTCCCCGCACCGAGCTCTCCGACTCGGCGGTCGTGTCGAAATCGTGGGGTATGGCCGCGGCCACCCTCGTCAGCAGGCTCACCGGCTTCGCCCGGATCGTGCTGCTTGCCGCAATCCTGGGCGCCGCATTGTCCAGTGCGTTCACCGTGGCCAACCAGTTGCCCAATCTGATCGCCGCGCTGGTCCTCGAGGCGACGTTCACGGCGATCTTCGTTCCGGTGCTGGCGCGCGCTGAGCGTGACGATTCCGACGGCGGCGCCGCGTTCGTCCGTCGACTCCTCACGCTGGCAACCGCGCTGCTGCTCGTGGTCACCCTGGCCTCGACACTGGCAGCCCCGCTGCTGGTGGACCTGATGCTGGGTTCGGACCCGCTGGTGAACCGGCCCCTCACCACAGCCTTCGCCTACCTGTTGCTGCCACAGATCATTTTTTACGGGTTGTCGTCGGTGTTCATGGCGATCCTGAACACCCGCAACATCTTCGGACCACCGGCATGGGCGCCGGTGGTGAACAACGTCGTCGCCATCCTTACCCTCGTTCTCTACCTGCTGGTGCCGGGCGAACTTTCGATCAACCCCGTCGAGATGGGCAATGCCAAACTTCTGGTTCTCGGGATCGGCACCACCCTCGGTGTGGTCGCCCAGGCCGCGGTGTTGTTCACCGCGATCCGGGCCCAGCGGATAAGCCTGCGCCCGCTATGGGGTATCGACGATCGCCTCAAACGGTTCGGCATGATGGCGCTGGCGATGGTGCTGTACGTGCTCATCAGCCAGATCGGCTTAATCGTCGGAAACCAGATCGCCAGCGCCGCAGCCGCATCCGGTCCCGCCATCTACAACTACACCTGGCTGGTACTGCAACTGCCGTTCGGCATCATCGGTGTCACGGTGCTGACAGTCGTCATGCCCCGACTTTCACGGAACGCCGCCGCCGACAACGGTCCGGCGGTGCTGGCCGACCTGTCCCTGGCCACCCGGCTGACCATGGTGACGCTGATTCCGATCGTGGCGATGATGACGGTCGGCGGCCCGGCAATCGGCAGCGCGTTGTTTGCCTACGGCAACTTCGGCGAAGTGGACGCCGGCTACCTCGGTATGGCCATCACCCTGTCGGCGTTCACCCTCATCCCCTACGCCCTGGTCCTGCTGCAGCTACGGGTGTTCTACGCGCGCCAGGAACCCTGGACCCCGATAGTGCTGATCATCGTGATCACGGTGGTGAAAATCGCCGCGTCGCTGGCGGCTCCACACCTCACCGACGACCCCGACCTGGTCGCCGGCTACCTGGGCCTGGCCAACGGACTCGGGTTCCTGGCCGGCGCGACGGTCGGCTACTTTCTGTTGCGCACCCGTCTCGACCCGCCCGGCGGGCGGCTGATCAGCTTCGACGTAGTTCGCACCATCCTTGTGACGATCACGGCATCGCTGGCCGCCGGCCTCACCGCGCACGTTATCGACCAGTTCCTCGGCCTGGAGGACCTCACCAGCAGATGGGGCGGCGTCGGCTCGTTGCTGCGGTTGTCGGTGCTCGGGGTCGTGATGGTGCCGATCATTGCCGCGGTGTTGCTCGCCGCCGGCGTGCCCGACGCGCGCGCGGCGCTCGACGCCGTGCGCCGGCGGCTGCGACCCCGCCCGCCGAAGACCCCGGCGTCGCAGCCTCCCGTCCGCCGACGCAGTTCGGGTGCCCTCCCGTACCCTGATCAAAGGAATTCGTCGGCGGCGCTTGCCGACGACGGGAGAAGGAAAGGGTCTGCGGTGAGCGACGAGTCCGCTGGCGGGTCTACTTCGGTACCGGACTCCCCCGGTCAATCCCAAACCACCCGTATCGCCCGCCCGTCGGCTGATGACTTCCGGCCGGACGTACCGGACACGTTCGGCACGCAAGGACAGCCGGCCGCGTTCGATCCACCCCGGGAAGCGCCCGGCGACGCCGCGAACGTCGTCGAGAACGTCCCGTTGATTCCCGGTGCGATGATCGCCAAGAACCGCTACCGGCTCCTGGTCTTTCACGGAGGCCCGCCCCACCTGCAGTTCTGGCAGGCGCTCGACACCGCCCTCGACCGCCAGGTGGCGCTCACATTCGTCGGCCCCGGCGGCACGCTTTCCGACCAGCAGGTACAGGAAATCCTGTCCCGCACCCAGCGGCTGAGCACCCTCGACATGCCCGGTGTGGCACGCGTTCTCGACGTCACCAGCACCGGTTCCGGCGGCCTGGTGGTCGCGGAATGGATCCGGGGTGGATCGCTGGCCGAGGTCGCCGACACCTCACCGTCCCCAATCGGCGGCGCCCGGGCGATCCATTCGCTGGCTGCGGCCGCCGATGCCGCGCACCGCAGCGGGGCGGCGCTGTCGGTGGACCATCCCAGCCGTATCCGGGTCAGCATCGACGGCGACGTGGCGCTCGCGTTTCCCGCGACGATGCCCGACGCCACGCCGGAAGAAGACATCCGCGGAATCGGGGCGGCACTGTATGCGTTGCTGACCGATCGGTGGCCGCTACCCGAAACGGGTGAACCCAGCGGGCTCGCCCCCGCCGAATCCGACGCTGCCGGCCAGCCCGTCGAACCCCGCGCCTCCGACCATGACATTCCGTTCCAGATCTCGGCGGCCGCATCGCACGCCGTTCAGAAGGGCGGCGGGATTCGCAGCGCACCCACTCTGCTCAACCTGCTGCAGCAGGCCACCGCCATCGCCGACCGCACTGACCATGTCGCACCGGTCGAGGCCCCCGCACCGGCAGCCCGAAACCCTGAGCGGCCGAGTTCGGCAACCAACCCCGAGTCGGCGCTACGCCAGCGTAAAGGGCTCATGGTCGGACTCGGGGTCGCCGCCGCGGTCGTCGTCGTAGCGCTGGTCCTGTTGGCCACAGTGCTGGGCCGGATTTTCGGTGGTGTCGGCGACGGGCTGGGCGGCGACGAACTCGGCCTGAACGCACCGTCGTCGTCCGAAACCGAGGCGTCCGACGGTGCCGGATCCGTGATCAAACCTGTTCGCGCAACGGTCTTTTCGCCCGGGGGCGAAGCCGACGCACCGAAGTTGGCCGGACTTGCCATCGACGGTGACCCCACAACGGTCTGGCCCACCGACACCTACTCCGATGCCACTCCGTTCCCCAACTTCAAGAACGGCCTCGGCCTGATGCTGCAGCTGGCGAAGCCCGCCACTCTCGGGTCCGTCACCATCAACGTCAACAGCACCGGAACCGTCGTGCAGATCCGGTCCTCACCGACCGCTACCCCGTCGTCATTGGACGACACGACCGTCCTCACGTCAGACACCCCGTTGAAGCCGGGTTCGAACACCATCCAGGTGGACGACGCCCCTCCCACATCGAACGTGCTCGTGTGGATATCCACTCTCGGCTCGGTGGACGGTGAGAGCCGCACCGACGTCTCGGAGATCACGCTCAAGGCCGCCTCCTGACGTCGTTCCCAACAGCCGCCCCGTGCAGAATGCGGTAGCAAAAATGGTGTCCAAGGCCCCCCGTGCCGCCGATTAGTGTTGGCCCGTGGGGATATTCGAGGACATCCGGCTGCACCCCGGGCGACCGCGTACCGATGCTGAGTTGCTGGCTGCACACGTCAACGGTGACCGGTACGCATTTGAGGAACTGTTCTACCGCCACCAACGCCAGCTCTATCGGCTCGCCGTGCTCACCAGTCACGACCGGGACGACGCTGCAGACGCACTGCAAGACGCCCTATTGGCCGCACACCGCGCCGCCGGCACATTTCGCCATGACTCCGCGGTGAGCAGCTGGCTATACCGCATCGTCGTCAACGCCTGCCTAGATCGGCTGCGCCGCAACAAGAACCATGCGTTCGAGCAGTTGGACGACCACCGGTGCCCGACGGTCGACCCAACCAAGCAGGTGGACACCGCGATCGTGGTGGAGCGGGCCCTGATGCGCCTTCCCCTCGATCAGCGCGCCGCGGTGGTAGCCGTGGACATGCAGGGGTATTCGGTCGCCGAGACGGCCCGCATCCTGGGGGTGGCCGAAGGTACCGTCAAGAGCAGATGCGCCCGCGCCCGCGCCAAACTCGCCGCGTCGCTGTCCTCCGCGTGGGTGGGGGCGACCAGGGCCAAGTAAGCCCGTTCGATAACCTCGAACATATCTTCAGCGGCGACAACCACCGGGGGTAGCGATGGGCAGTGGCGCGAGCCCCCGGCCCGACTCCGGTCCCGATCGAGATGCCGCGCACATCACGCCCGAGTTGCTCGCAGCCCTACAGGCCGGGCTGCTCGACGATGCCACCGCCGCCCGGATCCGCCGCCACGCTCGCGCCGATCCCGAGGCTGCCCGCATGCTGGCTCAGCTGAACTCCGTACGGCGCGAACTAGCCCTCCTGGGTTCCGATGAGCAGTCCGCGCCCGACGTGCCGGCGGCGGTCACCGCCCAGGTGGGTGCCGCGCTGCGTGCCGCGCCACGTCCCGGCGCGTCGTCTACCGGCGGGCACGCCGTATCGCGGCCACAGCTGACTCGGGGACAGCGCGCGGGGCTCGTGGTCGGGGTCGGCGCTCTGACAACCGCGATCGTTGTCGGTGTGCTGATCCTGAGCCGTGATCCGGGCCCGGCTTTTCCGACGGGTCCCACCGCTTCCCAGATCACCGTGGAGCGGACCGCCTCCTCAGCCTTCCCGCTATCCGATGCGGAGCTGCGCGCGGCGCTGGCCCGACCGCCCGAACTGGGTCCGCTCGCAGATCCGCACCGGCGCGCCTCGTGCCTCACCGGTCTCGGCTACTCCCCTACGCTGGAGGTGCTTGGTGGCCGCACCCTCGAGGTAGCTGGGCGACCAGGCGTGCTGCTGATGGTTCCCGCCGATGCGCCGGAGCAGATCCGCGCGGTGGTCGTCGCGCCGACCTGCACCGCCGCGCACACCGGCCTACTCGCCGAAACAGTGCTGCCCACGTAGTGACCACGCCGGTTGCGCCACCCGGCCGCGCCGACAACGCCCCCGGGAACACCTCGACATACCCTGTTGTTTACGAAGCGCGGTAGTTCATCCAGCTGCGGTGGTTCTCCAGCTTCGCTGGTTTGACATCGTGTCGCAGGCAGAAAGGCTCTCATGACCTCATCGATCGTCCATGACGTCATCGTCATCGGTTCCGGCCCCGCCGGCTACACGGCGGCGGTGTACGCCGCCCGAGCCCAACTTCAGCCGCTGGTGTTCGAGGGCACCCAGTTCGGCGGTGCGCTCATGACCACGACCGAGGTGGAGAACTATCCCGGCTTCCGCGACGGCATCACCGGCCCGGAGCTGATGGAGCAGATGCGCGAACAGGCGCTGCGCTTCGGCGCGGATCTGCGTATGGAAGACGTCGACGCCGTCGACCTGACCGGACCGATCAAAACGGTCACCGTCGGCGACGAGAAGTACCGGGCACGCGCGGTGATTCTGGCGATGGGCGCGGCCGCGCGCCAACTGGGTGTCCCCGGCGAAGCGGCATTGCTCGGCATGGGCGTGAGCACCTGCGCCACCTGTGACGGTTTCTTCTTCCGCGACCAAGATATCGCGGTGATCGGTGGGGGCGACTCGGCGATGGAGGAGGCCACTTTCCTGACCCGCTTCGCGCGCAGTGTCACGCTGATCCACCGCCGCAACGAGTTCCGTGCCTCGAAGATCATGCTCGAGCGGGCCAAGACCAACGATAAGATTCGATTTCTCACCGACACGGAGGTGAGCTCCATCGAGGGCGACGCCAAAGTGACCGGGATTCGGCTGCGCAACACAGCCACCGGCGCGGAGTCCACGCTCGATGTGACGGGCGTCTTCGTCGCCATCGGCCATGACCCTCGTTCCGAACTGGTGCGCGACCAGTTGGAACTCGATGATGCGGGCTACGTAAAAGTGCACGGCCGCACCACCTTCACCTCGCTCGAGGGCGTGTTCGCCGCCGGCGATCTCGTCGACCACACCTACCGGCAGGCCATCACTGCCGCCGGAAGTGGTTGTGCCGCATCGATAGACGCGGAGCGCTGGCTCGCTGAAAACTCTTCTTCCGTAACCGATGACACCGATTTGATTGGAGCGCAGCGATGAGCGATGCAGATGCCGGCTCGACGGTAGCGGTGACCGACGACTCGTTCTCCGACGATGTGTTGGCGAGCAGCACACCTGTGCTGGTGGACTTCTGGGCAACGTGGTGCGGCCCGTGCAAGATGGTGGCCCCAGTACTTGAGGAGATCGCCGCCGAGAAGGCCGGCTCGTTGACCGTCGCCAAGATCGACGTCGACCAAAACCCGGCGACCGCGCGCGACTTCCAGGTTGTGTCGATCCCGACAATGATCCTGTTCAAAGACGGGGCGCCGGTCAAGCGAATCGTCGGGGCAAAAGGCAAGGCGGCGCTGCTACGAGAGCTCGCCGAGCTGGTCTAACGCTGGTCTGACCGCGTATTTCGATCTGTTCACAACTGCCTGGGGTTTTTCCGATTGGCCAGTCGGTCTGAGACAATGCTGGCTATGTCGAGTCTGCGTCGCGGTGACCGCGGGGGTGCGGTAGCCGAGATTCGGGCCGCATTGTCGGCTCTGGGCATGCTCGACGATCCGGATGCGGACCTCACCACCGGCAAGCAGATCACGGTGGACCTGTTCGACGATGAACTCGACCATGCCGTGCGGGCTTTCCAGCAGCACCGTGGCCTGCTGGTTGACGGAATCGTCGGCGAGGCGACCTACCGTTCCCTGCGGGAGGCCTCGTATCGCTTGGGCGCACGCACTCTCAACCACCAGTTCGGTGCGCCGATGTACGGCGACGACGTGGCCACTCTGCAGGCCCGTCTTCAGGACCTGGGTTTCTACACCAACCTGATCGACGGGCACTTCGGTCTGTTGACCCACAATGCGCTGATGTCCTACCAGCGGGAGTACGGGTTGTATCCGGATGGTATCTGCGGGCCGGAAACGTTGCGCTCCTTGTACTTTCTCGGTTCACGGGTAACCGGCGGGTCTCCGCACGCGATCCGCGAAGAAGAACTGGTGCGCAACTCCGGGCCCCGCCTGACAGGCAAGCGGATCATTATCGATCCAGGCCGAGGCGGGGATGATCCCGGTCAGATCATGAGCGGTCCGACGGACCCCCTCAGCGAAGCAGATATCTTGTGGGACTTGGCACGTCGTCTTGAGGCCCGCATGACCGCGATCGGCATGGAAACGTTCCTATCCCGTCCCGCCCACCAGGCACCGTCGGATGCCGAGCGCGCCACCACCGCCAATTCCGTTGGTGCCGACCTAATGATCAGCCTGCGTTGCGCAACACAGGCAACCCCGTCCGCGAACGGCGTAGCCTCGTTTTATTTCGGCAACTCGCACGGTTCGGTATCCACGATCGGGCGCAATCTGGCCGACTTCGTGCAACGAGAAGTTGTGGCGCGCACCGGATTACGTGATAGTCGCGTGCACGGACGAACTTGGGATCTGCTCCGGCTGACCCGGATGCCCACTGTGCAGGTTGATATCGGTTACGTGACCAATCCCGAAGACCGTGCCACGTTGGTTTCGCCGGACTCTCGCGATTCCATCGCCGAGGGCATGCTGGCCGCCGTCAAGCGGCTATATCTGCTGGGCAAGAACGACCGGCCCACCGGTACGTTCACCTTCGCCGAGCTGCTCGCCCACGAACACTCCGTCGAACAAGCCCGCCAGGCCTAGCTGCTGGAGACGGCCCCCGCGCCAACCGGTTGCTGCAACTGAGCACGGTGCAGCAGCTGTTCCAATGCCGCCTCGACGTCGGCCTTCCAACCCAGCCCCTCCTCGAGTTCCAGGCGCAGCCGCGGAAAATAGCTGTGCTGCGATACCACGACGAAACCGACATCTAACAGCAGATCGGTAGCCAAGACGCATCGGTCGACCGAACAGTCACCCAGTGCCGCGAGCACCGGCGCGACGTCGACCGGGATCTGGGCCGGATCGGACAGTTCGGCTACCTCCGGGGATCGGCCGAACGCCTCCAGTGCCCGTACCCCACGGCGGACCAAGTCGCCGACCACCGCTGCGATCAGCGACCTCGGCAGGGCTTCGCTGTCCCCACTGGACTCGACCCCCAACGAGGTCAGCAGAACCGCGTCGGCGCTGACCGGCCCGGTGGGGAAATGTCCGGCCCGGGGCACGGTACGTGGCGGCGCGTAGAAGGCATATCCGAGGCACGGTTCGTCGGTCGGCTCACCCGCCGGGTCCCCGCCGTCGGACTCGTCGGGGCACTCAAGGGCCACCTGCCCGCACGTGCCCCACTCCAGCATGACCATGGACAGCCACGCTTCCTTCTCGAACTCCGGGTCCGATAGGCCGTCGTCGCTGCCCGACGTGGGTGGATCCACCTCCCAATACACACATCGCCGGGCATGTTTGGGCAACTGTTCGAAAGCCTCGAGCCGGAGGGGCGTGATTCGTGTGGCCACTACACTCCCGGGGTTTCACGCCGCACAAGAATGCGCGGCAGCCCTTCCAGAATAGAAGGCGCGGCGGAAACCGGCTCCCTCCGACAGGGAAAGCTCGCCCAGCCCCGGGCTGATCGCGAATTCACCTGTGGCACAGCCTGTTTCCACCCCCGGACAGGCCGGGTCGCAGGATCGGGCCCGGCTGTGTCACAGTGACGTAATTCACCGGTATGACCGGTCACCGCGACGACGTGTTCATCAGCTCCACAATCCGTTGCAGATCGTCCACCGACCCGAATTCGACCACGATTTTGCCTTTCCGCTTGCCCAGGCTGACCGTGACCCGGGTATCGAAGGCGGTGGACAGCTGCTCAGCGACATCTTGCAGACCGGGCATCTGAATGGGCTTGCGGCGCGGGGCTGGCGGTGTCTCCCCGCCGGCCCGGTTTGCCAGAGTCACGGCCTCCTCGGTGGCACGCACGGACAACCCCTCGGCAACAATGCGCGTGGCGAGCTCCTCCTGCACTTCGGGCCCGGCCTCCAGGGCCAGGAGCGCACGCGCATGACCGGCCGACAACACCCCGGCCGCGACCCGCCGCTGGACCGCGATCGGTAGCCGGAGCAGGCGGATCATGTTGGTGATCAAGGGCCGCGAGCGACCGATACGGGTCGCGAGTTCCTCGTGGGTGACGTCGAATTCCTCAAGCAATTGCTGATAGGCCGCGGCCTCTTCCAAGGGGTTGAGCTGCGCCCGGTGGATGTTCTCCAACAGTGCGTCGCGCAACATGCTCTCGTCGGCGGTTTCCCGAACGATGGCCGGGATGGTCTCGACACCCGCTCGCTGAGCGGCGCGCCACCGCCGCTCCCCCATGACGAGTTGGTAGCGCGGGGACTCATCAGCCTCGCTGACGGGCATAGCGCGCACCACAATCGGCTGCATCAGGCCGAACTCACGGATCGAGTGCACTAGCTCGGCGAGCGCTTCTTCATCGAATACTTGGCGCGGCTGACGTGGGTTCGGATCGATGCTGGACGGCGCGATCTCCCGATAGACGGCACCGACCGAATCTGCCTCTGGCGCTGCCGGCGGCGGCGTCGGTCCACCGAGGACCACGTCGGCGGCCGCGGATCCCATTCGGGGGCCCAAGGTGGCCGGCCCTGCCCCGTCCGCCGGACCGGTCGGAATCAGCGAGGCCAGGCCGCGGCCCAGTCCGCTGCGCTTTCGTGCGGCGTTGTTCATCGATTCCCTCTTCTCTTCACGAAAAAACTGCTGGGGCGTTTGGTCACCGAGACTGTCCTGTCACGCCTCGGTGCGCCAGTTCCCGGCTGGCATCCACATAGCTCATCGCGCCGCGGGAGCCCGGGTCGTAGTCAATAATCGTCATCCCGTATCCCGGGGCCTCGGAAACCTTCACGCTGCGCGGAATCACGGTGCGCAGCACCTTGTCGCCGAAGTGGGCGCGGACATCCATCGCCACTTGATCGGCCAGCTTCGTTCGGCCGTCGTACATGGTCAGAACAACCGTGGTGACATCCAGCTCGCGATTGAGGTGTGCCTTCACCATCTCGATGTTGCGCAAGAGCTGACCCACGCCCTCAAGCGCGTAGTACTCGCACTGGATGGGGATCAGAACCTCGGGCGCTGCGACCAACGCATTGATCGTCAACAACCCCAGCGACGGCGGGCAATCGATGAAGACGTAGTCGAAGTCGTGGTTCCTCAGCTCGGCCAGCGCGCTCCGCAGCCGTCCTTCACGGGCGACCATGCTGACCAACTCGATCTCAGCTCCGGCAAGATCGATCGTCGCCGGAATGCAATAGAGGCGCTCGCTGTGCGGGCTTCGCTGCAACGCCGTCCCGATCGGAGTCTCGCCGATCAACACCTCGTATGAGGACGGGGTACCCGGTCGGTGCTCGATCCCCAGGGCGGTGCTCGCGTTTCCCTGCGGATCCAGATCAATCACGAGAGTTCGCAAACCTTGCAGCGCCAATGCCGCCGCGATATTGACCGCGGTCGTGGTCTTCCCCACTCCGCCCTTCTGATTGGCGATGGTGAAGACCCTTTGGCGCGCGGGCCGCGGCAGCTGCCCCTGCGTCGCCGCCTGCATCAGCCGCACTGCCCGCTCGGCCTCCGCTCCGATCGGCGTATCGGCATCCCGGGCGGCCTGCGGGGCGTCCCACGTTTCACGTGAAACATCGGGAGGAATCGCCTGGGCTTCCCGGCCCTTCGGACCTGTCGTCATCTGCGCTTCCTTCCTGGGGCCCGTGGAGCCCTGCCCTTCGAACCCCCCTGAAACCCTACGACCACTCTTACGGATGGATCCACGAAACGCCCGCCACACTTGATCACCTTCACCTCGGTCAGGCCCAACCCCTGAAGGGCGCGGCGATGCTCACGGATCTCCTCTTCGGCGCGCTCACCCTTGATCGCCAGCATGCGGCCCCCCGGCCGCAGTAGGGGCGTGCTCCATTTCGTCAACTTGTCCAATGAGGCCACGGCACGAGACACCACCGCATCCGCCTCCCCTACCTCGTTGCGGACTCCCCCGTCCTCTGCACGACCCCGCACCACACGACAGCCCAATCCGAGTTCGTCTATCACCTCACGCAGAAAATCGCTGCGCCGGAGTAGCGGTTCGACGAGCGTCACTGAGATATCCGGGCGGGCCAATGCCAACGGTATCCCGGGCAGACCGGCCCCGCTGCCGATGTCGACGATGCGCTCGTTCGGATGGAGAAGTTCTGCGACCACCGCACTGTTCAGCACGTGCCGGTCCCACACCCGATCGACTTCGCGCGGTCCGAGCAGTCCTCGCTCGACCCCGGCTCCCGCCAGGATCCGTGCGTACTCGTGCGCCGTGTCGGCCGCGTCCCCGAATATCGCTTTGGTCGCTTCTGGCGGCGCCGGCACCTCCGCGTGTTTCACGTGAAACATCCTCCGAACATCCACGGCGGGCGCCGCGATCCCGACGAACTACATAGGTGTAACTCTGTGTTAGTCGGTGAGCACGACGACGCGGCGCGACGGTTCCACACCCTCGCTCTCGCTGTGCACACCCTGCACCGCGGCCACCGCATCGTGGACGATCTTGCGCTCGAATGGAGTCATCGGCGCCAACTCCTCGCGCTCGCCGGACTCAAGCACTCGCTTGGCCACCTTGTGTCCCAGTGCGGACAACTCATCGCGGCGGCGCTTACGCCACTGGGCTATGTCGAGCATGAGCCGGCTACGCTCGCCCGTCTTCTGATGCACCGCCAGCCGGGTCAACTCCTGCAGCGCATCGAGCACCTCGCCCTTGCGGCCCACCAGTTTCGTCAAATCCCCGCCACCGTCGATGCTCACCACGGCACGATCGCCCTCTACATCGAGATCGATGTCGCCGTCGAAGTCCAGCAAATCCAACAGTTCCTCGAGATAGTCGCCGGCGATTTCGCCTTCAGCAACCAACCTGTCCTCACCGTCTGGCCCGCCTTCGGCCGCACCCTCAACCTCGATGCGCTCTGCGTCCTCGCTGCGGTCCGCGGTGTCGGCGGTGGCAGCAGTTTCTGCGTTGGTCATACAAACACCTCTCCCTCGTTCGCGGTCACCCGCGCGTCAACGTTTCCGCTTCTTTGGCCGAGCACCGGGTTTCGGTGTGCGGTTCCCCGCGCCATTCCGCGCCGCTTGCTTGGCAGAACCCTGGGCGCGGGCCGAGCGGTCGGCCTGCGCCTTGGTGCGCTTCTTCGGCCCGGTGGCCGCCGGCTCGTCGGGCCGCGCTCCGCTGTCGTCGGCCTCGGCGTCGACGGCCGCTCCGGCCGCCTTCCTCTTCTTGCTGGGCTTGGCGCCGGGCGCCGGCGCGTTTGCAGCCCGACGCTCCAGAGCTTCCTGTTTCTTCTGCTCTTCTTCTTGCTCGATCTTGCCGAACACGTAGTGCTGCTGGCCAAACGTCCAGATGTTGTTCGAGAACCAGTAGAGGATGATGGCCAGCGGCAGGAACGGACCGCCGGCCACGACGCCGAGCGGGAAGACGTAGAGCGCAAGCTTGTTCATCATCGCGGTCTGGGGGCTGGCCGCCGCCTCGGGACTCTGCCGGGCAACCGATGCCCGGCTGTTGAAGTACGTCGCGACCCCCGCCGCGATCATCACCGGTACCGCCACCGCTATCAGCGCGGTCCGACTGAAGGCGCCGTATTGGGTGAACGCTTCCAACCCGCTGGTCTGCGTCATGAACGCCCCTAGCGGGGCGCCGAAGAAGTTCGCGTCCAGAAAGTTTCCGACGTCGGTAGCGCTGAAGACGTAATTGCCCAGGCTCCGGTTTTCCTCGACCGACAAGTTCAGATGTCCGATGCCGAATCCACCGGTTCGGTTGAACGATCGAAGCACGTGGAACAGCCCGATGAACACCGGGATCTGCGCCAACATGGGCAGACATCCCAGCACCGGGTTGAACCCATGCTCGCGTTGGAGCTTCTGCATCTCGAGCGCCATCCGCTGACGGTCCTTGCCGTACTTCTTCTGCAGCGCCTTGATCTGCGGCTGAAGCTCCTGCATCTGACGCGTCGTGCGGATTTGCCGAACGAACGGCTTGTAGAGGATCGCCCGGAGGGTGAAGACCAGGAACATCACCGACAACGCCCAGGCAAAAAAGTTCGCGGGACCCAGAACGAAGGCGAACGCCTTGTACCAAACCCACATGATGGCCGACACCGGGTAATAGATGATGTCCAGGCTGAACCAATTAAACACGCGTCTGACTCTCCCCTTGCTCCACCGTGCTGGACCGGCGTTCGATGACACCGCAGCTATCCTCGGCGCCTTCGCCGTGGTGGTTCGCGCGGTCGGGCACTCGATCCGGTATCGGATCCCATCCTCCGTTATGCCACGGGCCGCATTTCACGAGCCGCACCACGGCAAGCCAACCACCCCGGAGCATCCCGAACTCGGTCAGGGCGTCAACGGCGTACTGGCTGCAGGTCGGAGTGAACCGGCAGGTCGGCAGCCGCAGCGGAGAAATGGCATGTCGGTAGAACTGAATTAGCCAGACAGCGCCCCGCACCGGAGACAGACGCGCAGTCACCGGAGCTCCCCGGAGCGGCGTCTGATGCGCCGCAACGCGGTTCGTAACTCCTGCTCCAAGCACTGCGATATGGCGTGGCGACTACCCGGCAGCGCCCGGATAACCACTCGATCTCCAGGGCCCAGGTCAGCAAGAAGGCTTCGGGCTGCATGCCGGAGCCGACGAGACACCCGATGCCGCTGCACTGAATTTCCCACTGCCTTCGACACGACCAGGCCGATTCTCGGTCCGGGATCACCGGTCTGGTCCGACCGCGCGTACATGACGAGGTCAGGTTGCGCGACCCTCGTCCCCTGACTCACCGTGACACCGAACTCGGCTGACCGCGTCATCCGGTACTGCGCCGGAAGCACCGCGTCAGACCTTGGGTCGCATCACGCAGTGAGTGAACGACGGCCCTTGCGGCGCCGATCCGACACGATGGCCCGGCCGGCCCGGGTGCGCATGCGCAGCCGGAACCCGTGCACCTTTGCCCGGCGACGGTTGTTGGGCTGGAAGGTCCGCTTGCCCTTGGCCACGGCAGTCACTCCTTGTTACGTCTGGCTGACGCCATCGCGCTCGCATGAACTTCATGCCAGGCGCGTCGCGTTCGGCCGTTTGGGTAAGCTCGTCGGTCTCGCACTACTAACCGGCGCGGCCCCCGGCAGAGCCGGGTCGCAGCCGTATCGCCACGTGCGGGCGACTGTTCGAGGGTACTGACGACAAATCCCTGGGTCAAACCTGCCCAGTCCTTCCTCATCGGCGCCGTGTGGACGACCCGAGATACCTCACGAACCACAGCCGTCACGCTCATCAGGAACTATTGCGCCAGCCACGAATTCGGCCCGTAGGAATGTTGTAGAACTGTTGGCACTCAGACAGAAACCTGTTAACTTCTGCCAGTGCCGATTTCACATGGGGACGGCACGAGGACAAACGAAGCGAGGATTCCCACTTCGTCGCGAGCCCACGGCTGCACCACACCGTGATGAGCTCCGGCCAGCGACATCCACGCCGGTAGAAAACGAGACGGCGACGAACGTCATTACTCCACAACCTGTGGATAACTTTGTGGACAGTTCTTCCCGTCGATTTGGCCGACTCTGGGCCGGCCGCTAGGGGGTGTGGCCCGTTGACAGCTAACCCCGACCCTCCTTTCGTCGCGATTTGGAACACCGTCGTCGCCGAACTCAACGGTGACGGTGCCGGTGACCAGCCCAACGGATCCTTAACTCCGCAGCAACGGGCCTGGCTCAAACTCGTCCGTCCGCTCGTGATCACCGAAGGATTTGCTCTGCTCTCGGTCCCGACCGCGTTCGTCCAGAACGAGATCGAGCGTCATCTCCGCGAACCGATCATCAACGCTCTCAGCAAGCAACTCGGTCAGCGTGTCGAACTGGGGGTACGGATCGCCGACCCCGAACCCGGCGCCACCAACGATCCCCATCACGAATTTCGCGAGCCACCTCCTGACCCGGAGGACGAAGACGAGGACGAAGCCGCTCGAGCCAGCGCTGAAGAACACTGGCCGACCTACTTTGCCGGTCGAGCCGGTAGCCCTGCCGTCGACAACGACGCCGCGATCAATTTGAACCGTCGCTACACCTTCGACACCTTCGTCATCGGTTCATCCAACCGGTTCGCCCACGCGGCGGCTCTGGCTATCGCCGAGGCGCCGGCCCGCGCCTACAATCCACTGTTCATCTGGGGGGAATCCGGGCTGGGTAAGACTCACCTACTGCACGCCGCCGGAAACTACGCCCAACGGCTGTTTCCCGGCATGCGGGTGAAGTATGTGTCCACAGAAGAGTTCACCAACGACTTCATCAACTCACTTCGTGATGACCGCCGCGCATCCTTCAAACGGACGTATCGAGATATCGACGTACTGCTGGTGGACGACATCCAGTTCATCGAGGGCAAAGACGGCATCCAGGAAGAGTTCTTCCACACCTTCAACACCCTGCACAACGCGAACAAACAAATCGTCATCTCCTCCGATCGGCCACCCAAACAACTGGCCACCCTCGAAGACCGGTTGCGGACCAGGTTCGAGTGGGGTCTGATCACCGACGTCCAACCACCGGAACTGGAAACTCGGATCGCGATTCTGCGCAAGAAAGCTCAGATGGACCGGCTCGACGTCCCCGACGATGTCCTCGAGTTGATCGCCAGCCGAATCGAGCGCAACATCCGCGAACTCGAAGGCGCGCTGATCCGGGTCACCGCATTCGCTTCGTTGAACAAGACCACGATCGACAAGCCCTTGGCCGAGATCGTGCTCCGTGACCTGATCGCCGATTCGTCGACGATGCAGATCAGTGCCGCAGCCATCATGGCAGCCACCGCCGAGTACTTCGAGACCAGCGTTGAAGAACTCCGCGGACCGGGCAAGACTCGGGCACTGGCGCAGTCGCGTCAGATCGCGATGTATCTGTGCCGGGAACTCACCGACCTATCGCTACCCAAGATCGGTCAGGCATTCGGCCGCGACCACACCACCGTCATGTACGCCGAGAAGAAGATTCGAGCCGAGATGGCCCAGCGCCGTGAGGTCTTCGATCACGTCAAAGAACTCACCACTCGCATCCGCCAACGCGCCAAGCGCTGACATCTCCCGTCTTCACCCCCGCCGAATCCGCCCCATAGGGCGGCGATCCCATGCCTTCTCAGCGCCGCGAATCGATCCGGAATCCGAAAAACTTCTATCTCTTTGGCCCCACTTGTCACAAGCCAAGCTGTGCACCGAGGTGTGGACAAGCTGTGATAACCGCCTTCTGCCGACCCCGCTTCTCCCCCACCCGCGTCTTCATCCCCAACCCGGGCAAAGTTGCCCATCCGATATCCACAATGCGCCAACATCCGAGGACACCGTCCATCCAGCACAGACCCACGACTATCCACAGTCTGCACAGGACCTATCACTATTGCTCTTAGATATCTATTGATAACTCCTAACAGAAGGGGCTTGGGGAAACTTCGGACCGTTCCGGGTTCAGTGCCGATTCTTGGGTCGATGTCAGCCCTGCCGATTAGCTTTCAAGTTGGGCTCGAAAGCTCTACGGTGGTTCATCGACAGCCGGTTCGGTCGTCGTGGCGGGCCCCAGCGGCGCGATGTGCGACATCGGGAAACCGCTGATTACGCTTTTGTCAGGGTGTGCATCGAAGGGACGCTATGAACGTGGCGACGCCAGGTCTCACGGATTTGAGCTTTCGGCTGACCCGTGAAGACTTTTCCGATGCGGTTGCCTGGGTTGCGCGTAATCTGCCGTCCAGGCCGACAGTGCCGGTGTTGGCGGGAGTGTTACTCACGGGATCCGACGACGGACTCACCATCTCGGGATTCGACTATGAGGTTTCCGCAGAGGTGAAGATTCCGGCGGAAATAGCTTCTCCCGGAAGCGTTTTGGTCTCTGGACGGCTGCTTTCAGACATCGTTCGGTCGCTACCGGCCAAGCCGGTCGACGTGAGTGCTCAAGGTACTCGGGTCTCGTTGACCTGCGGTAGCGCCCGTTTCTCCCTCCCGACCATGGCCGTCGAGGATTATCCGACCCTGCCGACCCTGCCCGACGAGACCGGCGTGTTGTCTTCGGACCTGTTTGCCGAGGCCATCGGCCAGGTGGCCGTCGCCGCCGGCCGTGATGACACCCTGCCCATGCTGACCGGTATCCGAGTTGAAATTTCCGGGGAGAAGGTGGTCTTGGCGGCCACGGACCGTTTTCGGCTGGCGGTGCGGGAGCTCACTTGGACGACGACTTCTGCAGGAGTGGAAGCAGCAGTGCTGGTGCCAGCGAAAACACTGGCAGAAGCTGCGAAGGCCGGTACAGACGGTGCGGAAGTGCACCTATCGCTGGGTGCCGGACCAGCGGTCGGCTCAGAGGGACTGCTCGGGATCCGCAGCAAGGGTAAGAGCGGGACGACCCGACTGTTGGATGCCGAGTTCCCAAAGTTCCGTCAGTTGCTTCCCACCGAACACACCGCTGTGGCCACGATCGGTATCGCGGAGTTGACCGAGGCGATCAAACGCGTCGCTCTGGTCGCCGATCGAGGGGCACAGGTACGGATGGAGTTCGCTGACAACGTTCTGAGATTGTCCGCCGGTGCCGACGATGTCGGCAAGGCCGAGGAAGATCTGCCGGTCGAATTCGCTGGAGATCCCTTGACGATCGCCTTCAATCCCACCTATCTGACCGACGGTCTCGGTTCGCTGCATGCCGAGCGAGTGACCTTCGGTTTCACCACACCCAGCCGGCCGGCAGTGTTGCGTCCGGCGGGTGGGGACGATTCAGCCGTTAGCGGTAGCGGACCCTTCCCGGCAGGTGAGACAGATTATGTCTATCTGCTGATGCCGGTACGGCTCCCCGGCTGATCGGTAGTACGAAAAGCGTAGAAGGGACGCGCACATGCAACTGGGTCTTGTCGGTCTTGGCAAGATGGGCTATAACATGCGGGCCCGGCTGCGCGAGGACGGGCACGACATCGTTGGATACGACCCAAGACCGGAAGTCTCGGACGTGGGGTCCCTCCGCGACCTTGCCGGTGCGTTGAATACACCTCGTATCGTGTGGGTGATGGTGCCGTCCGGCACGGTGACCGACCAGACGATCATTGCCCTGTCGGAAGTGCTGAGTTCCGGCGATCTGGTGATCGATGGTGGAAACTCGCGTTATACAGAAGATGCTCCGCACGCGAAGTTGTTGGGCGAAAAAGGAATCGGCTTCATTGACGCGGGCGTCTCCGGCGGTATTTGGGGTCTATCCGAAGGCTATGGGCTGATGGTGGGCGGCAGTGAGGCCGACATCGATCGAGCGATGCCGATCTTCGACTCGCTGCGGCCACCGGGGCCGGTGGAGGACGGATTTGTCCATGTGGGGCCCGTCGGGGCGGGGCATTTCGCGAAAATGGTGCATAACGGTGTGGAATACGCCTTGATGACCGCCTACGCCGAGGGTTACGAGATGCTCGCTGCCGAGGACCTGGTCAAGGATCCTCAAGCGGTGTATCAGGCCTGGACAAACGGCACCGTGGTGCGGTCATGGCTACAGCAACTGCTGGCCAAGGCACTCAAGGAGGATCCGCGGCTAGACGAAATCAGCGGTTACACAGAAGATTCCGGTGAAGGACGGTGGACGGTAGAGGAAGCGATCCGGTTGCGGGTCCCGGTGCCCAGCATCGCGGCAGCGTTATTCGCCCGGTTCCTGTCCCGGCAGGATGACTCGCCGACCATGAAGGCGGTCGCGGCCTTGCGTAACCAATTCGGCGGCCACGCCGTCAGACGAGTCAGCGAGTCCGGGTGACCGAGGTACATCGGTGTACGTACGACACCTTGCGCTGACCGACTTCCGGTCATGGGAGCGCGTCGAGTTGGATCTCGACCCCGGGCGTACGGTGTTTGTCGGTCCTAACGGTTTCGGAAAGACGAATCTTATTGAAGCCCTGTGGTATTCGTCCACACTTGGATCGCATCGGGTTGCCGCTGATGCACCGCTGGTTCGTACCGGAGCCGGCCGAGCCGTGGTGTCTACCATCATCGTCCACGAGGGCCGTGAATTGGCCGTGGATCTGGACATCACCTCCGGTCGGGCCAACAAGGCACGGCTGAACCGCTCCCCGGTTCGGTCCGCCCGCGAGATTCTGGGGGCTTTACGGGCCGTGCTATTCGCGCCCGAAGATCTGTCCTTGGTCCGTGGTGATCCTGGTGAGCGTCGGCGCTACCTCGACGAGCTCGCCACTACCCGCCGCCCCCGAATTGCAGCGGTCCGGGCGGACTACGACAAAGTGGTTCGACAGCGAACGGCGTTGCTCAAGACCGCGGCAGGTGCTCGGCACCGCGACGCCGGGGATGTCCTGGACACGCTTGACGTGTGGGATGGACACCTGGCCGCGCACGGTGCCGAATTGATCTCCGCCCGAGTGGCATTGGTAACCCAATTGTTCCCAGAGGTGGAGAAGGCCTATCAGCTATTGGCTCCCGGTTCGCGTCCGGCGGCGATCCATTACCGCAGTGGTGTGGAACTGATCGAAAGTGAAGCAGCTGCAGGTACCAGCGACCCGGCGGTCTTCCAGGCCGCGCTATTGGATGCTTTGGGGCGGAAGCGCAACGCCGAGCTGGAACGCGGAGTATGCCTGGTCGGACCGCACCGCGATGATCTGGAGCTGCGTCTCGGGGAGTCCCCGGCCAAAGGCTTTGCCAGCCACGGAGAATCGTGGTCGATGGCCCTGGCTTTGCGGTTGGCGGCCTACGAGTTGTTGCGGGCTGACGGAGGAGACCCGGTGCTCCTGCTCGATGATGTGTTCGCCGAACTCGACAGTGCCCGGCGGGCCGCACTTGCTCAGGTGGCCGCATCGGCGGAGCAGGTTTTGGTGACCGCTGCGGTGCACGACGACATCCCGCGGGACTGGGATGTGCGCCGCATCGACATCACGATGCGCGACAGTGACCACGGCCGGATCTCTGAGGTGCAGCGATGACCGGCTACGACAGCACCCCCCCGGAGGAAAACTCCGACGACGCGGTTCCGGCGCTGGGACCACCTGCTGACCTCGCCCGGCAGAAGGGCATGGACCTGGTGCGGCGCACCCTTGAGGAGGCGCGCGGTGCCGCCCGCGTTCAGGGAAAGAACATCGGACGTGGTCGCAGCGCCCCGGCGCCACGCCGGGTTGCCGGAAACAGCAGGCGACGGTGGTCTGGTCCCAGTCCTGATAGCCGTGATCCTCAACTCCTCGGTGCTGCCACCAGTGACTTGGCCCGGAGTCGCGGTTGGTCGGGTCGGGTAGCCGAAGGTTCGGTGTTCGGTCGATGGCGTGCGGTCGTCGGCGAGCAAATCGCCGCGCACGCGTCACCGAGGTCTCTTCACGACGGTGTGCTCACCGTCTCGGCCGAATCGACCGCATGGGCCACGCAGTTGCGCATGGTCCAGTCCCAGCTGCTTGCCAAGATCGCCGCCGCCGTCGGTGACGGTGTGGTGACCTCCTTGAAGATCGTCGGTCCAGCGGGTCCGACATGGCGGAAAGGGCCGTACCGGGTGCCCGGCCGCGGACCCCGCGACACCTACGGATAGCAGAAATCCGTTACCACGGGCTGAGAGCGGCGATGAGGCTGAATCCCTAACGCTCAAGCGTCGGGACGTGTCGATATTCGAGATATTCCGTAGGTGACGCAAATAGGTGCGCGGAAACGCCGCCTGTGGGTCGGTGCTGGCTGTGCCTGACGGTAGACTCCAGTGGAGATCCGCAAGGGGCCATCGTCCCTTAGCGCCCGATCCCCCGCGAAACACCGAGGAGACGCGTTCAACGTGGCTGCGCAGAAGAAAAGTGCCTCAAAAGAGTATGGCGCATCAGCCATCACCATTCTGGAGGGCTTGGAGGCTGTTCGGAAGCGTCCCGGCATGTACATCGGTTCTACCGGTGAACGAGGCCTGCACCACCTGGTGTGGGAGGTCGTCGACAATGCGATTGACGAGGCCATGGCCGGATACGCAACCAGGGTCGACGTCGCGATCCTCGGAGACGGCAGCGTCCAGGTCACCGACGACGGGCGTGGCATTCCGGTTGAGAAACACGCCAGCGGACCGCCCACCATCGACGTTGTCATGACCCAACTGCATGCCGGGGGCAAGTTCGGCGGCGAGGACAGCGGGTACAACGTCAGTGGCGGTCTACACGGCGTCGGCGTGTCGGTGGTCAACGCCTTGTCCACCCGACTTGAGGCCACAGTTCTGCGGGACGGCCACGAGTGGTTCCAGTACTACGACCGCTCCCTTCCCGGCACCCTCAAGCAGGGCGATACGACGACGAAGACCGGTACCACGATCAGGTTCTGGGCGGACCCCGAGATTTTCGAGACCATCGAGTATGACTTCGAGACGGTCGCCCGCCGGCTTCAGGAAATGGCTTTCCTCAACAAGGGTCTGACCATCGACCTGAGCGATGAGCGGGTGACCGCCGAATCCGTCGTCGATGACGTTGTCAGCGATACCGCCGAGGCGCCGAAATCGGCCGATGAGAAAGCAGCAGAAGCTTCGGGTCCGCATAAAGTCAAGCGCCGTACCTTCCACTACCCCGGCGGTCTGGTCGACTATGTCAAGCACATCAACCGGACCAAAACCGCTATCCAGCAAAGCATTATTGCCTTCGACGGGAAGGGACCCGGTCACGAGGTCGAAATCGCGATGCAGTGGAACGGGGGCTACTCCGAATCCGTGCACACCTTCGCGAACACCATCAACACCCACGAAGGCGGTACCCACGAAGAAGGCTTCAGGGCGGCTCTGACGTCGGTGGTGAACAAGTACGCGAAGGAAAAGAAACTCCTCAAAGACAAAGACCCCAACCTGACCGGTGACGATATACGGGAGGGATTGGCGGCGGTGATCTCAGTCAAAGTCAGTGACCCGCAATTCGAAGGTCAGACCAAAACCAAACTCGGCAACACCGAAGTCAAGTCGTTCGTGCAGAAGATCTGCAATGAGCAGCTGTCCCACTGGTTCGAATCCAACCCCGCAGAAGCTAAAACCGTTGTCAACAAGGCGGTCTCATCTGCCCAGGCCCGGCTGGCCGCGCGCAAGGCGCGTGAACTGGTACGCCGAAAGAGCGCGACAGACCTGGGCGGACTTCCGGGTAAGCTCGCAGACTGCCGATCCACGGATCCAAAAAAGTCGGAACTGTATGTGGTGGAGGGCGATTCGGCCGGTGGTTCGGCCAAAAGCGGCCGCGATTCGATGTTCCAGGCGATTCTTCCTCTGCGGGGCAAGATCATCAACGTGGAGAAGGCACGCATCGACCGCGTTCTCAAGAACACCGAAGTGCAAGCGATCATTACCGCACTGGGCACCGGAATTCACGACGAATTCGACATCGGGAAGCTTCGATATCACAAGATCGTCCTGATGGCCGATGCCGACGTTGACGGGCAGCACATCTCGACGCTGTTGCTGACCTTGCTGTTCCGATTCATGAAGCCGCTCATCGAGAATGGGCACGTGTTCCTTGCGCAACCACCGCTGTACAAGCTCAAGTGGCAACGTTCCGAACCGGAGTTCGCGTACTCCGACCGCGAGCGGGACGGGCTGCTGGAAACCGGTCGGGCGGCGGGCAAGAAAATCAACGTCGAAGACGGTATCCAGCGGTACAAGGGTCTAGGCGAGATGGATGCCAAGGAGTTGTGGGAGACCACCATGGATCCGTCGGTGCGGGTGCTCCGTCAGGTCACCCTGGACGATGCCGCGGCCGCAGACGAACTCTTCTCCATCCTGATGGGTGAAGACGTCGAGGCCCGCCGGAGTTTCATCACCCGAAACGCTAAAGACGTGCGCTTCCTCGATGTTTAACGCGTCGAGCGGGAAGTTGCCCGCGTGCTCGATGCCGACCGTGACGACACCTTCACGTTCGGCTGGGATGCCAACAGGGACGGCTGGGATGCCAACAGGGATTGGGGAGTAAGTCCATGACTGACACAACGTTGCCGCCCGGTGACGAGGCCGGCGACCGCATCGAACCCGTCGACATCCAGCAGGAGATGCAACGCAGCTACATCGATTACGCCATGAGCGTCATCGTGGGCCGTGCGTTGCCGGAAGTACGCGATGGACTCAAACCGGTCCACCGACGCGTGCTGTACGCCATGTTCGACTCCGGTTTCCGGCCCGACCGCGGTCACGCGAAGTCGGCGCGCTCGGTGGCCGAAACAATGGGTAACTATCACCCGCACGGTGATTCGTCGATCTACGACACGCTCGTTCGGATGGCACAGCCCTGGTCGCTGCGGTACCCCCTCGTCGACGGGCAGGGCAACTTCGGTTCGCCGGGCAACGATCCCCCGGCGGCGATGAGGTACACCGAAGCGCGCCTCACTCCCCTGGCGATGGAAATGTTGCGCGAGATCGACGAGGAAACAGTCGATTTCATTCCCAACTATGACGGCCGTGTGCAGGAGCCCACGGTTCTGCCGAGCCGCTTCCCCAACCTGCTGGCCAACGGTTCGGGCGGTATCGCGGTTGGCATGGCGACCAACATCCCGCCACACAACCTGGGCGAGCTCGCCGAGGCGGTCTACTGGTGCCTGGACAACCACGAAGCCGATGAGGAAGCGACCTTGACCGCGGTCTGCGAACGGGTCAAGGGACCGGACTTTCCCACGCACGGATTGATCGTTGGCTCGCAAGGCATCGCAGACGCCTACACGAGTGGCCGCGGTTCCATCCGGATGCGTGGCGTCGTGGAAATCGAGGAAGATTCGCGGGGCCGCACCTCGATCGTCATTACCGAGTTGCCGTACCAGGTCAACCACGACAACTTCATTACCTCGATCGCTGAGCAGGTCCGCGACGGCAAGTTGGCCGGGATCTCCAACATCGAGGACCAGAGCAGCGATCGCGTAGGCCTGCGCATCGTGGTGGAGATCAAGCGGGACGCCGTCGCGAAAGTTGTTCTGAACAACCTCTATAAACACACCCAGCTGCAGACCAGCTTCGGGGCCAACATGCTGTCGATCGTCGACGGGGTGCCGCGCACGCTGCGCCTGGACCAGATGATCCGCTACT